>JANNVY010000345.1:0-6137 GCA_031408375.1 Pseudomonadota bacterium
CGCCATAGATGCAGGCCGTCATGAGCATTCCTTCCGATCCCTCCAAGTTCATCCAGGGCCGCACCGGTCCGTGGGAAATCGTCCTCGGGCTGGAGATCCACGCCCAGGTGGCGTCGAAGTCCAAGCTGTTCTCGGGCGCCGCCGTCGGCTTCGGCGCGGGTCCGAACGAGCAGGTTTCGCTGGTCGACGCGGCCATGCCGGGCATGCTGCCGGTGCTGAACAAGTTCTGCGTCGAGCAGGCCGTGCGCACGGGCCTCGGCCTGAACGCCCAGATCAACCGCAAGAGCCGCTTTGACCGCAAGAACTACTTCTATCCGGACCTGCCGCAGGGCTATCAGATCTCGCAGTTCGAGTTCCCGATCGTGGGCGAGGGCGTCGTCGAGGTGGAACGCGACGACGGCACGACCTTCGAGGTCGGGGTCGAGCGCCTGCACCTGGAGCAGGACGCCGGCAAGCTGATCCACGACCTGTCGCCGACTGAGAGTTACGTCGACCTCAACCGGGCCGGCACGGCGCTGATGGAGATCGTCTCCAAGCCCGACATGCGCTCGGCCGAGGAGGCCGCCGCCTATGTCAAGAAGATCCGGACCATCCTGATCTACCTGGGCACCTGCGACGGCGACATGGAGAAGGGCAACCTGCGCGCCGACGTGAACGTCTCCGTGCGCCGGCCGGGCGAGGGCCTGGGCACGCGCTGCGAGATCAAGAACGTCAACTCGTTCCGCTTCATCATGCAGGCCATCGAGATCGAGGCGCGCCGGCAAATCGAAATCATCGAAGAGGGGGGCTCGATCAAGCAGGAAACCCGCCTGTTCGATCCGGTGAAGGCCGAGACGCGGTCGATGCGGTCCAAGGAAGAGGCGCACGACTACCGCTACTTCCCCGATCCCGACCTGCTGCCGCTGGTGCTGGAGGAGGCCTGGATCGCCGACATCAAGGCGACCCTGCCTGAGCTGCCCGACCCCAAGCGCAAGCGCTTCATTAGCCAATATGGCCTGTCACCGTACGATGCGACGGTGCTGATCTCCGAACAGGCCAAGGCCAACTACTTCGAGGAAGCCGCCAGGGGGCGGGACGCCAAGCTGGTGGCCAACTGGGTGACCAACGAACTGTCCGCGCGCCTCTCGACCGACGGCAAGGACTTCGACGCCAGCCCGCTGCCCGCGAGCCACGTCGCCGAGCTCGTCGCCCTGATCGAGGAGGGGGTCATTTCCTCCAAGATCGCCAAGGAAGTGTTCGACCACGTTTGGAACGGCGAGGGCTCGCCGCGCGAGGTCGTCGAGAAGCACGGCCTGAAACAGGTCACCGACACCGGCGCCATCGAAGCCGCCATTGACGAAATCATCGCCGCCAACCCCGGCCAGGTCGCCGCGGTGAAGGACAAGCCGCAGGCCATCGGCTGGTTCGTCGGCCAGGTCATGAAGGCCACCGGCGGCAAGGCCAACCCGGCTGTGGTCAACGAGATCCTGAAGCGCAAACTGGGGCTCTAGCCCACGAAAAAGGCCCCGGATCGCTCCGGGGCCTTCTCTCTCGTTGGGACCGAGACGCTTACCAGTACCAAGCCTGGCTGATCACCTCGATGATGTAGCCGTCGTACATGTCGACCAACAGGATGTTGTTGTCGACGTAGACCCAGGCGCAGCCTGGAGGGGCCGGCGGCAGGCCGTAGTAGTACGGGTCGATCACGCGGTAGCGGAAGAAGATCGAGGGCAGGTACTGGCCTTCGTAGTAGTTGTGACGCCAGTAGGAACGCGGCACCGAGTAGTAGCCGTAGCCCGGAGCGAAGTAGAAGCCGATCCGGACGCCGTTCCAGCCGTGGAACCAGCGGTGGTTGCGCCACCAGTTACGCGAGTGACGGCTGTTCCAGTTGCGGCGCCAGGAGTCGCGGTTCCAGTTGCGACGGACCTGATCGCGGTACTGGTTGCGACGCTGGGCGCGCGGCCCGCGGTTGTCACGAACCGGGTTGGCCCGGTCGGGCTGACCGGGACGATCAGCGCCGGGACGGTTCGGGCGATCCGGCTGCCCGAGACGGTCAGGGCGGTTCGGGCGGTCGCGGCCGTCATAGGCCGGACGATCAGGACGATCCGGACGGCCGCCGCGCTCACCCGGATTCGGGCGGTCGGGGCGAACCGGGCGATCACCACGGTCGTAGGCCGGACGGTCGGGACGGCCGCCGCGCTCACCCGCGTTGGGACGGTCGCCTTGCGGTCCCTGGGGCCGTTGCGGGCGGTCGCCTTGGGGGCGCTCGCCCTGAGGACGGTCGCCCTGAGGACGCTCACCTTGGGGACGCTCGCCCTTTTGCCGCTCGGCGCGACGCTCTTCACGAGCTTGTTGACGCTCTTCGCGGGAAGAATCCTCGCCGCCGCGTCGGCCGTAGTCTTGCGCCCCGGCGATGGCCGGCGCGATCACGCTGCTGATGGCGACGGCCGCCAGCAGGAATTTCTTGAACGCTGTGCTTTTCATAGTCTTGCCAGACCTCTTGTCCGGGACCGGGCGATAGGCCCGACCGTCAGGGAGGACTGTCGCGCGCCCAGCATGAACCGTGGCTGAACGGTTTACAGACATGTTGAATGGACCCCCGGATCGCTCCGGGAGCCCATTCTATGGTTCGGAATTCGGACGTCGGGTTCGAGTCTACCAGTACCAGACGTCGTAGATGGCCGTGATGATGTAGCCGTCCCACAGGTCGACCAGCAGGATTGCGTTGTTCACGTGAATCCAGGCCGTGCCGGGAGGGGCGGGCGGCAGGCCCCAGTAGCTGTAGCTGTTGACCCGGTAGCGCCAGAAGTACGACGGCAGGTAGCTGCCCGCATAGTAGCGCTGGTTGTAGTAGGAGCGCGGCACCGAATAGTAGCCGTAGCCCGGTGCGAAATAGAACCCGACTCGGATGCCGTTCCAGCCCCGGAAGTTCCGGTCATTGCGCCACCAGCGGCGGTCGGTGTGCCGGCGGCGGAAGTCCTGCTGCCAGCGGTCACGGTTGAAGTTGCGCTGGATCTGCGTCTGGGCGTTGCGACGTACACGCTGGCGCTCGGGGGTGAGGGGCCGACGGGCCGTCGGACTGGCCTGGGGCCGGTCGGGACTAGCCTTGGCCGGAGGCGTGCGGTCGGGCCGCGTCTGATTGGGCCGGGTGCGATCAGGCTGATTCGGGCGCGCACGGTCCGGGCGATTGACGGGCTGGTCGGGTCGAACCCGGTCAGTCGCGGGCCGGTTCGGACGCATGGGGGCGGCCTTGCCGGGCGGGGTGGCGGGGGTCTGGCGAGCCGGACTTTCGGCGCGAGCTTTCTGGCGCGCTTGCTCGCGAGCTTTGCGTTCGGCCTGGGTCTGTTCGCGGTCGGCGCGGTCCGGCGCGGGCTGGGCTGCGGCCGGGATCGTCTCGGCCAGTGTAGCTGCGGCAACCGCCGCCAGCAGCATAGCCTTCATGGGGGAAAGTTTCATCGGGGATCCAAACTCGGTTTGGGAGAGGGATGCAGACAGGGCGGTTAACGTACCGCTTGGCCTGCGGTTGCTTCCGACCGCGCAAGTTCCCGAAAAGATGAAGGCCCCGCGGGTCGAAACCCGCGGGGCCTACGCTCTGCTCGCCGATGCAGGGGCCTCAGTAAACGTCGAGCAGCACGTCCAGGATCAGGCCCGTGGCGATACTGACCAGAACGAGGTCGTTATCGACGTAGACCCAACGATAACCGTAGGGCGCATCCCGGACACCGTAGAAGTACGTGTCCTGGACGTAGTAGTTGCGATAGGAACGCGGCAGGTATGCGCCACGGTTCCAGCGATGGTTGGCGTAGCGCGGGTCGGAGCGGTAGTAGCCGTAGCCCGGCGCGTAATAGTAGCCGTTGCGGCGGCCGCTATAATTGCGGAACTCCGAGCGCCCCCGCCACCAGTCGCGGTGGTTGCGGTCCCAGCGGTCCTCGCGCCGATCACGCCGATCTTCGCGGCGATCGTAGCGGTCCTCGACTCGATCACGCGGGCCGCCGTTGTGGCGGGAGTCACGGCGATCCTCGCGACGGTCGCGGCGGTCTTCGCGGCGGTCGTAGCGGTCCTCGGGACTGCGAGCCTGGGCTTCGACGGCCGGAACCGCGATCGAAGCGACCGTGGCCGCGATCAGCAGGAGACGTTTCAACATCGGTCTTGTCCTCCTTCGGGGGCCGGTCACCCGGCTTTCGAGGAGGAATTTCCGACTCGCAACATGAACCGTGCCTGAACATCGGCATGAGGCCGTCCGGCCCTCACCTGCGGCGGGCCATAAAGCGGGATGCGCGCCACCGGGAGCCTCGACGCGATGACGGTCGCTTCAACTCGATGGTCGAATGCCTCAGAACCCGCCGTGATCGTGCAGATACCGCATCGCGCCGTCGAGGCTGATGCCGGACATCTGGTCCTTCGGCAGCTTGTGGTCCGTGGGCTCAAGCACCAACAGTGGCCGTTTGGCCTGGCCCTGGGGCTGGATCTCGACCTTCAGGTTGACCGTGTCCTCGTAGCCGGGAAGCGCATTGGCCAGCCAGCCGTAGAACACGCCGATGCTGGCGGCGTTGAAGTCCATGTAGACCGTCCGGTAACGCCACCAGTTTTCCTTGCTGATCGCCACCCAGACCCCGAACTCCAGCATTTCGTCGGGCTCGCCGACGACCGGGATCTGCAGACGGGAGCGGATCAGGAAGTGCTCGTCCTTGTAGCGGCACAGGTCCGGACCGATCTCGAAGTCGCGCTTGCGCTCCTCCGGCGAGGCGGCCTTCCAGATGACCGGGCCCTCGAAGGAATAGGCCGGTAGTTCGTCGTGCTGGTTGCCGCAGACGGGGCAGGTAAGCTTGCTCATGGGGCCGATCTAGCGAGCCGGAGGCCGCCGGTCCACTACGTTTCGGGGGCTGGATCTGGGTCCGGTCCTCAAACCCTATCGCCGCGCCGCCGCCTCCGCTCCGGCGCGGGCGATCTGTGCGTCCTGGGCGCCGGTGACGCCCGAGACGCCGATGGCGCCGACGACCTTGCCGTCGACCACGATCAGCACCCCGCCCTCGGCGGCGGCGACGCCATCAAAGCTGAGCACGCCCATTCGGCCGGCGGTCAGCGCGTCGGCGAAGACCTTGGAGTCGCGGCGGAATCGGGCGGCGGTCCAGGCCTTCTGCTGGGCGACGGCGTTGGAACCGTACTGGGTCCCGTCGATGCGGGCGAAGGCGACCAGCTCGCCTGTGGGTTCGACCACGGCGACGGCGACGTCCCAGCCGTTGCGCGCGGCTTCGGCCAGGGCCGCGTCGATCGCCCGGCGCGCGGCGGCCTGGCCAATGGGCGCGCCATAGGGCGGCGGTGGTGGGGCCGGCGGAGGCGTGGCGGCGACAGGCGGCGCGGCGACCGGCGCGGGCTGGGCCATCACCGACGAGGCCAGGAGGGCTCCGAGGATCAGCGGGGCGGCGAAGGCGGTCAGGCGCATGGTGGTCTCCGGGGTGAAGCGGCCCGCAGGGTCCGGTCACGCGGGCATCCGGTCAAGCGCGAAGGCTGTTGGCTCAGGACCGGACTCTGGCATAGCGTGGCGGCCCGGAGATCCAAATGGCTGCTCGCGCCCTCGGTCTTGTTGTTGTCACCACCTGCCTGCTGGTCGCCGCGCCCCTGCGATCCCAGACTCCCGCCGAACTGGTTGGCCGCTATCCGATGACGGTGACGGCGATCGGCTCGCAGTGTCCGCGAGAGGGCCAGACCGGGTTCGAGGTGGTGTCGATCAGCGGCAAGACCCTGGTCTTCCGCCTGGACGGCAAGGAGTCGACGGCTGACTACCATTCGCCTTCACTCAGCTTCCGCAAGGAATTGCATGGTCCGGGAGACCCGCGGGCCATCAGTGGCCAGTTCACGCGCGGGCCACAGGCGGTGGGACTGGAGCTCGACTGGAACAGTGGCGCCTGCCAGATTCATATGGCGGGTGAGCGGTCGGCTTCGCAGTTGGCGGGGACGGCCCCGTCCAGGGAGGCGGCCCCGGTAGTCGCCTGGGGCCCCCCGGCGTGGATGCGCGAACTGGGTTTCTACGGCCTTCTGTTCGGCGTTGGTGCGGGCGTCGTGTTGTTGTTCCGCATGGGCAAAAAGAAGCGGTAATCGCCCCGTCCGGAAGCTAGGGCAGCGCCTCGCCTCGGCCCAGTGGATCGGGCAGTCCGTCG
>JANNVY010000346.1:0-2501 GCA_031408375.1 Pseudomonadota bacterium
CGTCATTTGACCAGCGGCGTCAACGCCGTGGACCTGAAACACTGACTTGGCGATATCAATCCCGATCGTGGTAGCGTTCATGGCGGATGGCTCCTGTTTAGGTGGGCGCTTCAAGCAACGGCCACCCTATGGCGCTCAGACGCCGGGCACAGGGGCCATCCACCCCATCAGTCGAACGGCAACCGGTCTCCAGTTTGGCGCAATTCTCCCAATCCCGGCCTGACTCTAACCCATGACGGCGCGCCACTCAGCCAAGGCGGCTGAGCGTCGTTCGCGGTAGAGGTTCTGCGGATGAGGTGGCGTTCCTGATTGAAGAGGTTGTGGACCGTGCGGTGGACGGCGGCGAATTTCTGGAGCCTCTTCATCCTTCGGAACCGCGCCATCGCCAAGGTAGTCGGCGAACCACGAAGCAACCCGAGATTGTATTTCATCTGTAGCTTGCATCGAACAGACACGGCGTGCACGCGCGTTGTTTCGATCCTGCCAAGGCATCACGCCGCTAGAGCGTGACCGGATCAAGTTGCAGCATATCCTGAGTTGACGAGGTAGTTGGCGCATTCGTCGGCTGAGAAGTGGTCGAGGAGTTTGCCGATGCGTCGCCAGGTGGCCTCGACGGTGCGCTCTGCGGCTTTGCGCAGCAGGGTCTTGAGCTTGGCGAAGACCTGCTCGATGGGGTTCAGGTCGGGGCTGTAGGGCGGCAGGAAAAGCAGGTGCGCGCCGGCCTGTCGGATTGCCCTGCGGACGGCCTTGCCCTTGTGGCTGCCGAGGTTGTCCATCACCACGACGTCGCCGGGTTTGAGGGTGGGGACCAGCACCTGCTCGACATAGGCCAGGAACCAGTCGCCGTTGATCGGCCCGTCGAGGACGAAGGGGGCGGTGATCGCGTCGCAGCGCAGGGCGGCCAGGAAGGTCAGGGTCTTCCAGTGGCCGTGCGGGACCTTGGCCACCAGCCGCTGGCCCTTGGCGCATCGACCATGGGTGCGGGTCATGTTGGTCTTGGCCCAGGTCTCGTCGATGAAGACCAGGCGGCGGGGATCAAGCCGGGCCTGATACCGCTTCCAGCGCTCGCGCTTTCGGGCCACGTCCGGTCGGTCCTGCTCGGCGGCGAACAGGCTTTTTTTTGAAGGTCACGCCTGCTTGGCGGTAGAACCGCCACACCGCGTCATAGCTGACCACCACGCCGCGCTCGGCCAGCTCGGCCTGGATCGCACGAAGGGTGAGATCCGGCGTCTCGGCGATCCGCGCCAGCAGCCAGTCCCGCTCCCCGGCCAGCACGGCCCGCCGCGTACCTCCCATCGCAAAGGGCGCAGCACTGCCGGTCTCCCGCAGCCGGCGCGCCCAGCGGCCCGCTGCCGTCACGCTCACAGCGAAACGTTCCGCCGCCTCTCGGGTCGTGCCCCCCGACACCACAAACCGCGCAACACGCTCCCGAAGGTCCAGTGAAAACGGTCGAGTCATGCAGGCTGGCCTCCGGCCCAGCCTCCACCTTGAATCACGATCCGCAACCCTCGTGAATCCGGAATCCGTCAGATGCGGTCACGCTCTAGGCCGGTTTGGCTGAAACCTGATCCAGCAGGCTTTTCGCCTGATCAACGAACGCCTCCGCCACCTCGGCGGCGAAAGGGTTCTGGGTCTGGATCGCCGTGAACAGCTCGAAGGTGTCGGCGCCGATCAGAGCGCACAGTTCCAGCAGGTGCTGGTAGGACGCGGTCTTCAGCTGTTCGTCGGGAATGCCCAGGTTGACGAGCGACCGGCCGATCAGATGGGTCAGCGCCTGGACATAGGCCATCTCGCGGTCGTGTTCCTCCGGCGTCGTCACCGTCACGGTCAGACCCAGCGACCGCCCGAACGCCACCACCTTGTCGTGCCGCTCGCCCCGGATCGGACAGACCACCAGCCGCAGGCCCTCGAGCCCGGTCCGGGCGCTCTGCGGTCCGAACAGGGGGTGTGTGGCCACCAGGTCCACGTGGGCCGGCAGGATCTCGGTCATCCAGCGGGCGGGCAGCATCTTCACGGAGCCCACGTCGATGGCCAGCGCGCCGGGTTTCAGGTGCGGCGCCGCCGATCTGAACACCGCCTCCATGGCGGCCACGGGCACGGCGAAGATCACGACATCAAGGGCCGCGGTGGCTAGGATGAGCTTGCGCATGGAGGTCTCCCTTGAAGATGTCGCCGCACTTGCCGCGCCGACTGTTGCCAACGTATTGCGTGAATGTGGCGCCGTCGTGCCCCTGCCCGGTTTGCGCGTCGCCGGCCCTCAGGCTAGGGAGCGCCGATGAAGCGCGTCGGCCTCATCGGTTTTGGACAATTCGGACAGCTGGCGGCCCAGACGCTGACGGCGCATTTCGACGTTCTGGTCACCGATCCTGCGCCAAGCTCCGAGGCGCTGGCGCAGGACCTCGGGGTGGCGTTCGGCACATTGGCGCAGGCGGCGTCGCGGGAGATCGTGATCTTCGCCGTGCCTGTGGTCGCCATGGAGGCGGTATTCAGATCGGCGGCGC
>JANNVY010000347.1:0-3620 GCA_031408375.1 Pseudomonadota bacterium
GCGCCGTCGGCGCCGGCGATGTGAAACAGGCCGCTGAGCACATCCTCCAACAATTGGGGGCAAGCCGAGTAGCGCTTGGCCAGCCGCTTGGCGTAGCTCTCGTATCCGTGGGTAGTCTGACTGGCGAGTTCGTAGAGGCGCTGAACATTGCCTTCGCTGCCGGGATCGGGCTGGAAGACCTCGGCGAAGACGGCGAACTCCTCCGAATCGGCGCGACCGTCGGCCCTGGCCAGCTTGGCTCCGAGCGCGGTCACGGCGGTGGAGAACGCGGGATCCTCGCCGGGCAGGCCGGGCGGGCATTCTGCGCACTCGGCGGCATCGACGCGGCGGGCCGCGCGGCCGGCAATTCTGTTCCAGAACCCCATGGACCTACTCCATAACAGGAATCGGGCCTCAAAGTGACCCGTTTCGCCTGCGACTGTGCAGGCTTGGTCAGTGCCGTGGCCGTTTCGCGAACCTTGGCGCTCCGGGCCGGTCCGGGTTATCAAGGTCGCGAACAGTCACTCGTACGTCCGCCCGCGCGGACCGGATTTGAAGGATACCGCCCGGATGAGGCTTCCGCTGTTCCTCCTCGCCCTCGCCACGGCCGCCGCGCCGGGCCTCAGCGCCATGGCCGCGCCCGCCGCCGCCACGGCCGCCCGCGCCCCGCAACCGGGGGAGGCCGACTACACGCCGGACGGCGCGCCGCGCGATGACTACAACTTCACGGCCTGGTGCCGCGGCGTACTGGAAGGCCACATGGCCCTGGCCGAGCATGTCCAGTCGGTGCTTCCCCTGGACGAGGTGCAGCAGAAGATCGGAAAGTCCTACCTCAAGGGCTATGACGAGGCGCTTCGTATCGGCAAGCGCGGCCGCTCCGAGGCCGAGATTGACGCCGCCGACGCCATCCGCTTCGCCGCCCGCGCCAACTGGAACACCGCCATGCAGTCGCCGTTGCAGCTGGGCGCCGACACCTATCTGGCCTGGCAACTGCCGGGCCGCTGCGAACACGCCGCCAAGCGCGTGGCCAAGCGCGACGACATCTTCCAGATGGGCCCCGGCTCGGGCGAGACCGAAGCCATGGGCTCGCGCATGAACGCCGGCGACGAACTGTCGCCCGCCCGCGCCCAGGCCCCCGCCGTCCCCGCGCCTCGTCCCGTGGCGCCGATCATCACCGAAACCGCCGCCGCCGCCGCGCCGCCGGAGGCGGCCCCTGGGCCGGCTCCGGTCGAGGTTCCGGAGCTGGTTTCCGTCGATGCGCTGACCATGTCGCCGGTCGAGACCTACGCCGACGAAACCACCGCCGCCGTGGACCCGGTCATCGACGAGACCGCCCCGCCGCCCGCCCCGGAGGCCGCCCCCGAAGCTGCACCCGTCGAGGTCGCCGCCGCCCCGGCCGAACCGGCTCCCGCGGCTCAGCCCGCGCGCGACTCCAACGGCCGGCTGATCTCCATGCCGCGCAAGGGCCGCCTCTTCCCCTGGGGCCGCCGGGAGTAGGCGCGACGCCGGGCCCGGCTGGAGCGTCGATTTCACCCTTTCGGGCGATGGCGGCGACGGCGGCGCGCGCTATCGTGCGCGCCTTATCCGGGGACCGACCATGAACCTTTCTCAGACCAGCACGCCCGTAACCTATGCCTACGTCGCCGACCGCGCCCGCGCCGTCGGCTTCTATACAGATGTCCTGGGCTTCACCCTGCGCACCGCCGGCCACCACGGCGACACCATCGACATGGGCCGGTCCTTGCTCCACCTGACCCTGATGCCCGACCACAAGCCCGGCATGCACCCGGTCGTCGGCTGGGAAGTCCCTGACGTCGCGGCGGTCGTCGCGGCGCTGAAGGCCAAGGGCGTGGCCATGACGATCTACGAGGGGATGGGTCAGGACGAGACCGGCGTCTGGAGCGCGCCGGACGGCTCGACCAAGCTGGCCTGGTTCCAGGACCCCGACGGCAATGTGCTGATGCTGTCGCAGCACTGAGCATTCCAGGAAGAGGCGCACCAACCTTACCCCTCTTGAGGGGTAAGACGGGCCCATCGCACCGGAGGCGCGGCAGCGCCGCAGGTTCTTGCGAGGGAGATCGGGGGTCTCTCCCATGGGCGACGGTGGTGGCTTCCCTGTTGAGCGCTGATTTCGATCGGTGGCGCGACCCCCGATCTTCCGCGCCAGGATCTCCGCTGCGCTCCGATGCGCGGAGCCTTCTTACCCCTCAAGAGGGGTAAGGTTGGTCGCGCCATACTCGGTAGGGCCAGTTAGGCCGCCGCCTCCCGGTCCGCAAGCGGGTCGTAGTCGAGGATCGGGGCCAGCCAGCGTTCGGCTTCCGCCAGATCCCAGCCCTTGCGCGCCGCGTAGTCCGCCACCTGGTCCCGCGCGATGCGGCCGACGCCGAAGTAGTGGCTCTGCGGGTGGCTGAAATAGAGGCCCGAGACCGAGGACGGCGGGGTCATGGCGAAGGATTCGGTGAGGCCGATGCCGGTCCGGGCTTCGGCGTCCAGCAGGCTGAACAGCGTCGCCTTCTCGGTGTGGTCGGGCTGGGCGGGGTAGCCCGGCGCGGGGCGGATGCCCTGGTATTTCTCGGCGATCAGGTCCTCGACCGCGAGCGTCTCGTCGGGCGCATAGCCCCAGAGTTCGCGGCGCACGCGCTGGTGCAGGGTCTCGGCGAAGGCCTCGGCCAGGCGGTCTGCCAGGGAGGCGGCGAGGATGGCGGAATAGTCGTCGCCGGCGGCCTTGAACCTTGCCGCGACCGCCTGCTCGCCGTGACCGGCGGTGACGGCGAAGCCGCCGACCCAGTCGGGCGCGCCGCCGACGGGGGTGACGAAGTCGGACATCGCGGTGTTGGTCTTGCCCTCGGCCTTGGCCATCTGCTGGCGCAGGGTGTGCAGGCGAGTGAGTTCGGTTGTGCGGGTCTCGTCGGTGTAGAGGACGACATCGTCGCCATCAGCCTGGGCGGGCCAGAAGCCGACCACGCCTTTCGCCTCGAACCACGTCTCCTCGACGATTCTCTTCAGCATCGCCTGGGCGTCGGCGAACAGCGGCCGGGCCGCCTCGCCCACGATCTCGTCGTCGAGAATGGCGGGGTAGCGGCCGGTCAGCTCCCAGCTGGCGAAGAAGGGCGTCCAGTCGATGTTGGCGGCGATCTCGGCCAGGTCGTAGGGACCGAAGGCGCGGATGCCGGTGAAGCTGGGCCTGGGCGGCGTGTAGCCTTTCCAGCCGATGGCGAAGTGGTTGGTGCGCGCGTCGGCCAGAGAGGCGCGCGGCTTGGACGGCCCGCGCGCGTAGCTTTCGCGGACACGGACGTACTCCGACCGGGTCTGGGCCATGAAGGCGTCGCGGTCCGTCGGACTGAGCAGCTGGGAGACCACGCCAACGGCGCGGCTGGCGTCGGTGACGTAGGTGGTCGGGCCTCTCCGGTAAGCGGGCTCGATGCGCACGGCGGTGTGGGTGCGGCTGGTCGTGGCGCCGCCGATGAGCAACGGGAGGTCCATGCCGCGCCGCTCCATCTCATGGGCCACGAAAACCATCTCGTCGAGCGACGGCGTGATCAGTCCCGACAGGCCCACGATGTCGGCCTTGTGCTCGATGGCGGCGTCGAGGATGCGGTCGGCCGGCACCATGACGCCCAGATCGATGACCTCGTAGTTGT
>JANNVY010000348.1:0-2632 GCA_031408375.1 Pseudomonadota bacterium
CTCCGACAGCCGGGTGCCGGCCAACGAGATCGTCGGCCTCGACCCCGGCGAACTGTTCGTCCACCGCAACGTCGCCAATCTCGCACCTCCCCAGGACGCCAACTGCCTGTCGGTGATCCAGTTCGCTGTAGAGATCCTCAAGGTCCGCCACATCATCATTTGCGGGCACTACGGGTGCGGCGGCGTGCGCGCCGCCATCGACGGCGAGCGGCATGGCCTGATCGATCATTGGCTGCAGCCGGTGCGAACCCTTTATCGACGCCACGGCGAAGAGCTCGACCGCATCGTCGACGAGGATGCGCGCGTGAACCACCTCTGCGAACGCAACGTCCTCAGCCAGGTCGAGAACGTGATCGCCAACCCGTTCATCCAGGACGCCTGGCGGCGCAAGCAGCCGCTCCAGGTGCACGGCTGGATCTACTCCATCCGCGACGGCCTGCTGCGCGATCTGGAAACCAGCGTCGGTGACGCAGACGCGGCGGACGCTGTCCTCCGCGACGGGCTGCTGCGGGAACGTCGCCGGGTCCGGGGCGGCAAGGCTGGCGGGCATGGGTGAGTTTCCGACCGTGATCCTGGCTGGCGGCGAGGGGCGGCGCATGGGGGGCGGCAAGCCGCTGCGGGTCCTGAACGGCCGGACACTGATTGACCGATCTGTCGCATTGGCCCGGACCTGGTCAGATGAAGTCGCGGTTGTGCTCCGCGACCCCGGCCAGGTCGGCGAAGTCGGCGCCCCGCGGATACTCGACCGGGAGGATATCCCCGGTCCGCTCGGGGGGCTGGTCGCGGCGCTGGCCTGGGCAGCCGCCCACGGGCGCGACCGGGTCCTCACCATCCCCTGCGACACCCCGAACCTGCCGGGGGACCTGGCCCAGCGGCTGGACGATGCGCTTCACCCGGACATAGGCGTGGCTGTCGCCGAGAGCGGCGGGAAACTTCATCCGACCTGCAGCCTGTGGCGGACGGACGCACTGCGACGGGTTCCTGCTTTCGTCGCAGAGGGCCGCCATTCCCTTCGCGCCTTCGCCGGCACCATCGGATTCGAGGCGGTCGCCTGGCCTGACCCCGCTCAATTCCTCAATATCAACACGCCTGCGGACCTGGCCGAAGCGTCGGCCTTGTCGTGACAGCAAGCCCCCAGTGAACGCTCGAGCCTGAAACAGGCCGGGCGCGATGAGGGGCGAAATGTGGGATGGATTCCGAACCCTCCGCACAGACATAGGTTTTTACAGTGGGTTAGCGTAGGCGACTGGCGGAGAGGGTGGGATTCGAACCCACGATACCCTCTCGGGTACGCCGCATTTCGAGTGCGGTACTTTCAACCACTCAGCCACCTCTCCAATTGCCCCTGGCGGGACCGGTCGCGAGCGAGGGGGCTACCTAGCGAGGCGCCGCGCCAAGCGCAAGAGGCCGCAGCGCGCCTTCCGCGGCCGGGTCACGCCGATGACCGTCACCCCTGCATGTCACGCCGACACCTCCGGCTCGGCCGCCTATAACGCCCGCCTGTCCGGGCGACGCGCCAAGGCCGTCTCTGGCTCGCTGGTCGGCATGGGTGTCAACGGTTCGATGCTTTCCGTCGATTGGAAGGGGTGAGTCCCAGCCCGCGGTCGCCACCGGCGACGGCGTCGACGAGCCTTTGAACCGCCGCGCCATGATCGACACCGGCTTCCAGGCACCGCCGTGTTCGGTCCGGCCTTCGGCGAAACTCTTCACCGAAAGCCGGAACCTATGCCGCTTTTGGGCCTTATTCGGTTCGGTTCTGGCGGACATGTCGCCAAATTGACACTACCGCGTCAAACTGACGCTGCTATAACCCCGGTCAGGCCGACCATCTCGGCTGTTGCGCTTTGTGGGCAAAAGAGGGCTCTGAATATGAAAATGAAATGGATGGCTGGCGCCGCCGCCGCCGCGCTCTTTGCGGTCGCCGGCGCTGCTCAAGCTGAACCGGATGGCTGGTACGGCGCTATTGATCTCGGCTACCACTGGCCTGACGCCGACGTTGGCTTCAGCGGCCTTGGCGGCAGCGGTGATCTCGGTGTGGACAATGACTGGGTGGGCTTCGCCCGCCTCGGTTATCGCTTCAACCCGAGCTGGCGCGTCGAACTGGAAGGCGGCTACCGCCCCGGTGACATCGATTCCGGCGTAAGCGGGATCGATGGCGAGCTGAAGGTCTGGTCGGCGATGGGGAACGTCATCTATGACTTCCTGCCCGACTCGAACTTCCGCCCGTTCATCGGCGCCGGCGTTGGCTGGGCCCGCGTCTCGGCCGACATGCTCGCCGCCCCGTTCGTCATCGTCGATGACAGCGACGGCGACTTCGCCTGGCAGGGTATCGCTGGCGTTGCCTTCGGCATCGGCGAGCGCACCAACCTGGACATCACCTACCGCTACTTCGACGGCGGCAACCAGTCCTTCAACAACATCGGCATCCTCCCGGATGTTGAGACCGACTACGTTGATCAGTCGGTGACGATCGGCCTGCGTTGGGCGTTCGCGGCTCCGCCGCCCCCGCCCCCGCCCCCGCCGCCGCCGCCGCCGCCTCCCCCGCCGCCTCCGCCGCCTCCGCCGCCGCCTCCGCCGGTGATGGAAGCCCGTGAGTTCATCGTCTACTTCCCGTTCGATCAGTACATCCTGA
>JANNVY010000349.1:0-3212 GCA_031408375.1 Pseudomonadota bacterium
GTCGAGACCGACCAGCCCTCCATGGTCTCGTAGACCGGCACGATCGCGGCCTGGTCGTTAATGCCGGCCGGAAGGTATTCCAGCACTCGGTCGCCGATCCGGTATCCGGTGCAAATCTTCAGATGATCAAGCCCGTCCAGCACGTCCAGCTTGGTCAGGGCCATGCCGTCGATGCCGTTGATCGCCACCGACTGGCGCACCAGCACCGCATCGAACCAGCCGCAGCGCCGCTTGCGCCCCGTCACCACCCCGAACTCCTTGCCCTTCTCGCCCAGGTGCTGGCCGACGGCGTCGTCCAGCTCGGTCGGAAACGGGCCCGAACCCACCCGCGTGGTGTAGGCCTTCACGATACCCAGCACGAATCCGACCGATCGGGGCCCCATGCCAGATCCCGCCGCCGCCTGCCCGGCCACGGTGTTGGACGAGGTGACGAACGGGTAGGTGCCGTGGTCGATGTCGAGCAGCGCGCCTTGCGCGCCCTCGAACAGGATGCGCTTTCCGGCCTTCTGGGCGATATCCAGGTCACGCCACACCGGCCGCGAGAAGGGCAGGATCTTCGGCGCGATCTCGGTCAGTTGACGGGTCAGGTCGGCGACGTCGATTTCCGGCAGGTTGAGGCCGGCGCGCAGGGCGCGGTGGTGGGTCAGCAGGCGCTCGATCTTGGAGCCCAGGGCCTCGGGCTCGGCCAGGTCGGCCACGCGGATGGCGCGCCGCCCCACCTTGTCCTCATAGGCCGGGCCGATGCCCCGCCCGGTGGTGCCGATCTTGCCGGCGCCCAGCGCATCCTCACGAGCTGAATCGATGTCGCGGTGCAGCGGCAGGATCAGGCAGGCGTTGTCGGCCAGCTTGAGCAGGTCAGGCGTGATGTGGATGCCCTGCGCCTCGATTCGCGCGATTTCGTCCAGCAGGGCCCAGGGGTCGACGACCACGCCGTTGCCGATGACCGAAGGCTTGCCCTGCACCACGCCGGAGGGGAGCAGGCTCAGCTTGTAGACCTTGCCGTCCACGACCAGCGTGTGGCCCGCGTTGTGGCCGCCCTGGAACCGCACGACCACGTCGGCGCGGTCGCACAGCCAGTCCACGATCTTGCCTTTGCCCTCGTCGCCCCACTGGGCGCCGACCACCGCGACGTTCGCCAAAGTCTCTGTCCTTGCTGGAAGCCGCGCGGCCTATAGCCCGGAATCGGGGACCTTGTCGTCAGCCCAACTGATTTTTAGGCTGCCGCCAGTTCCTGGGTCGCCTGGGCGAAGGCCCACTCCAGCCATGGCGTCAGCGCCTGGACGTCCTCGACCTCGACCGTGCAGCCGCACCAGATGCGCAGGCCGGGCGGCGCCGAGCGGTGGGCGTTGATGTCAAAGGCCACCCCCTCCTGCTCCAGCATCGAGAACATCCGGTGCAGGACCGCCCACTGATCGGCCTCCAGGGAGGCGGTGAAGGCGGGATCGGTGATCTTCAGGCAGACGGCCGTCTCCGAGCGGGTCGCGCGGTTCTCGGCCACGAAGCCGATCCAGGGCGTGCGGGCGACCCAGTCTTCCAGCACCTGGTAGTTCGCGACGGTGCGGCGCTTGAGTTCGGCCAGGCCGCCGATGCGCGAGGCCCAGCGCAACGCGTCCATCCAGTCTTCCAAGGTCAGCAGCGAGAAGGTGTTGACCAGGCCGCCGTCGAACAGGCTCTCGTCAGCCTTGCCGTCCAGTTGCAGCCTGAGGACCTTGGGCAGCGGCCGTGGCGGGGTGTAGCTGTTCAATCGCTCGACCGCGCGGGGGCCAAGGATCGCCATGCCCACGCCCGCCTCACCGCCCAGCGCCTTCTGGAATGAGAAGGTGGTGACGTCCAGCTTGTCCCAGTCGAGGTCCATCGCGAACGCCGCGGAGGTGGCGTCACAGATGGTCAGGCCCCGCCGGGCTTCGGAGATGAAGTCACCGTTGGGCACGCGCACGCCTGAGGTCGTGCCGTTCCAGACGAAGACCAGATCGGCGTCCGGATCGACCTCGCCCAGGTCCGGCAGCTCGCCGAAAGGCGCCGACAGCACCTCGGCGCCGACGCCAAGGTGCTTGAGGTCATCGGCCCACACGCGGCCGAAGTTCTCATAGGCCATGACCTGAACGGGCCGCAGCCCCAGCATGCCCCACATGGCCGCCTCCATGGCTCCGGTGTCGGAGCCCGGGATCAGCACGATGCGGTGGGTGTCGGGGACTTCCAGCACCTCGCGGGTCATCTGTACCCCCTGGCGGAAGCGGGCCATCACAGCGGGAGCGCGGATCAGCCGGCCCAGCAGGGCGCCGTTCAGGTCATCGGCCTTCCACCCCGGCCGCTTGGCGGTAGGGCCTGATGAAAACCAGGGGCGCTCGGGACGGCGGGAAGGCTTTTCGGGGAGGCTCATGAATTGTGATGGCTCGGCAAGGGATTCGGCGAACGGTGTTTTACGGAGTAGCCGCGCCAGCCTAGCAGGGATAGCATCACGCCGTCGCCCGGACCACGAGGGCCTGGCGGTCAAATTTGAAGTCCTGCCGTAACGGCGGGACCTGCCCGACAGGAGCGACCATGAAAAAGCTCATCATCACCCTGCTGGCCGCGACGGCGATCGGCGCCGTCGCCGCGCCCGCCATGGCCCAGCCGGGCTGGCGCGCCATCAACGAGCGGCAGCGCGACCTTGATGATCGCATCGATGACGGCGTGCGCCGCGGCTGCCTGACCCGCATCGAGGCCACCCGCTTGCGCACGGAGTTCCAGCGCATCGTCTTCATGGAGCGAAACTATCGGCGCAGCGGCAGCGGGCTGACGGCCTGGGAGCGCCGCGACCTCGACCAGCGCCTTGACCGCCTGCAACAGGATATCCGCCGCCAGTGCCGCGACGGCGACGACCGCTGGGACGGCAGCCTGCCGTGGGAGAACATCAACCAGCGCCAGCGCCGCTTGGACGACCGCATCGACCGGGGCGTGCGCCGCGGCTGCCTGTCGACGCGAGAGGCTGATCGCCTCCGCACCGAGTTCCGCAACATCGCCCGGATCGAGAATGACTATCGCCGCAACGGTGGCGGGCTGAACGCCTGGGAGCGCCAGGACCTGGATCGCCGTTTCGATCGACTGGGGGCGGACATCAAACGCCAGTGCAACGACGGCGACTGGCGGTAGTACCGCAAGACTGTTTCAGTCTATCGGCGCGGGGGCACCACCGGCCGCCCCCATTTTTTTTGAAATGTTTTGGATAAAAC
>JANNVY010000350.1:0-4615 GCA_031408375.1 Pseudomonadota bacterium
ATCCCGGGGAGTTTGAGCGACGAGCAGCTGGAGATGCTGAGCTAGATTGCGCGGGCGAGGATTTCGCCCAGCTTGACGCATCCCGCCTCGTCTTCGGCGTCGAAGCGCGCCTTGTTGGGGCTGTCGATGTCGAGCACCGCGATCAATTCTCCGCCGCGCACGATCGGCACGACGATCTCGCTGTTCGACGCGGCGTCGCAGGCGATGTGGCCGGGGAAGGCGTGGACGTCCTCGACCAGCTGGGTTTTCCGCTCCGCCGCGGCGACCCCGCACACCCCGCGCCCGAAGGCGATGCGCAGACAGCCCAGCGTCCCCTGGTAGGGGCCCACCACCAATTCATCGCCCCTGGCCGGGTCGACGACGTAGAAGCCGGTCCAGAAATAGCTGTCGAAGGCGTCGTGCAGCATCGAGGCGACGGTCGCCATCCTGGCGGTCACGTTCAGCTCGGCCGCCAGCACCGCGGCGATTTCGGCGGCCAGTTCGGCGTAGCGCTCGCCCTTGTCGGCGGGACGGTCATCGCGGGCGGCGTAGGACATGAAATGCTCCGGCAGGACCCCGCATATGGGCCGCCAAATCCGGGAAACCAAGATTATCTGTGTCCTGCGGGACGCGAAATTCCCCTGCCACGCGACTTCCGGAGCACGATCCCCAGTTTAGCGGCGGACATGAACGCCGTTAGCTTGACAGCCCCGGAAGCGCGACCGCTAATCGAGCCAATAATATGGTTAACGGCCAGTAGGTCGAGGTGATGGGTATGGCGGAGTCGGACCCCGAACGCGGGCGCCGGTCAAGAGCGACGCCATTTCTCGTGGGGGGCGCCATCGCCGCCCTGGCGCTCGTCGGCCTGACTCTCGCCAGCTGCGGCAACCAGGGCCCCAGCGGTGGAGACACCGGCGGTTTCTCACTGTTCCCGGGCAAGGCCGAGGCCCGTTACGCCTGCCCCCGCCCCCAGGGCGTCAACGGTATCCAGCCGGGCTTCAACGACCAGGAGCGGGAGATCCGCCAGCTGCGCCGGCTGGCCTTCCAGAACGACTTCTTCGCCCAATTGGAGCTCGCCCGCCGCTACAAGGCGGAGCGGGCCGTCGACAAGAATATCGAAGACCCGATCGAGTCTGCGGTCTGGAACGCCGTCGCCCTGTCCAACCAGGACGGCTACGCCCCGATCAATCGCGCGGTGCGCCGAGGCATCGGCGGCTGGCGGCCCCTATCGCGCTATGACGATTGCCGCGGCTGGGAGCGTCACAACGCCTACGAACAGCTGGAGCGCCAGCTGTCGCGCATGTCGACGACCGAGCGCGACGAGGTCCGCAATCGCATCATCTATGTGCTGTCGACCATGGATGCGGTCGGTTACCGCACCCTGGCGCGGCTCTACGATGACCTGTACGGCCCGTTCGGCGAGCCGCAGGACAATGCCCAGGCGGTCGAGGCCTCGAGCCTGCGCCGCAGCTCCGACGGGGCGCGCGGCCGGCGCTCGGTGACTTCCCTGTTCCCGCGCAATGACGTGGACGCCTATCTCTACAATTATCTCGCCGTGCAAACGGGCGACATCTCGGCCTACGTCCTGCTGAAGGACTTTGAGCGCTCAGCGCCCAACCGCGCCAACTACGGCGCCTTCGTCGAGGCCAAGGCCAAGCGCTGGGTGCCGCCCTTCGAGTTCTACCCGCCCGACAGCCCCGCCGGCGGGGTGCCGCACTCCGACGAGAGCCGGGCGCGCGGCGATGCCTACGACTACGCCCTGTCACGCATGGCCGAGATGCCGTTCAAGCACGTCTCGGACGCCATGCTTTATCTCGGCGTCATCCAGCGGCCGGTGGCCAGCGCCGAGGCCTTGGCCCAGGGCGAGATCGACGCCCTGAAAGGTTCGCTCGGCAACGCCCAGGGCACGCGGCTGACCAACCTTGAAAAAGTTCGCGCCATCCAGCTGGCGGCGATCAGCGGCTCGTCGCGCGCCCAGCTGGTGCTGGCGGTGATGTATGCCGAGGGCGTGGGCGTGCCGGCCGACTACGCCCGCTCTTTCCACTGGTTCGCCGAGGCCGACCGCCAGGGCTCGCCGGAGGCCAAGTTCGCCATGTCCACCTACTTCGCGCTCGGTGTCGAGGGCGTGGCCGACCAGGACAAGGCCAAGGCCGTCGTCTACCGCATGGATTCCGCCCTGGCGGGCTTCCACCCGACGGTGACGCGGTTGCAGGCCGTGCTGGCCCAGGTTTCCCGGGGGGGGCGCCCGATCTACGACCATCGCCGTTATGGCGGTGGCGATCGCAGTAATTATGAGGGTCGCCAATGACCAAGCGCACGATCGGCGTCGCCGCCGCCGCCCTCGCCGCGGCCCTGCTCGCCGCGCCCTCGCTGGAGGCCTATCCGGACGCGCGGGTCGAGGCCCAGACGCGGCCGGACTTCGGACTGCTGGTGAACCCGCCGCTGCGCCGTCACAAGCGTCCGCGCCGCGGCCCGCGCGGCGACTATCGTCCGGGCCCGGGCCACGGCCATCCCGGCGACTACCGGCCGCCGGCCTGGGAGGGCCCACTGCGCGACGTGGCCCTGGTCGACTGTTCCGACGCCCGGTCGCCTAATGACATCAACCGCGCCCTGGCCAGCCTGGCGCCCGGCGGAACCCTGATCCTGCGCACCGCCGCCGATCAGGGCTGCCTCGACAGCATCCGCATTACCAAGCCCGTGACCATCCAGGGGGACGGCGGCCAGATCTGGAGCCCGCGGGGCTCGCGTCGTCATAATCGCCCGGGCCGTGAAGAGACCTGGTCGATGGATGACGTGGCGTCCGCCGCGCCGGGCGCCGACATCCCCGCCGACGACCAGGCCTATCCTGAAGACGATGGCGACGATGACCGTGGAACCCGCAGCGGGACCGGCGAAGTCCGGCGGGACGACTTCGTGGGTCTGGCCGCCCACCTGAAAACCCGCCCGGGCCAGGTCTGCATCGATATCGCGCCGGGCGCGGGCAAGGTCGTGCTGCGCAACCTCGTGATCGACCAGCGCCAGGGCGGCGAGGCCCCCTGCGTCTGGGCCGAGAACGCGGACCTGCGCATCGAGAACTCGATCATCCGCTACGTCGGCGACGGTTCGGCCATCTCGGTCGAGGGCGGGACGCTCTCGATCTCGCAGGACACACTGATCGACGCCACCACCTTCGACCGCGCCATCTACGCCGAGCGGACCCGCGTTGACCTGCGCGACTTCACCCTGACCGGCGAGCCGGCCATCGGCTTGGAGCTGGTCGGGCCCCAGAAGGACAGCAACATCACCGACGTGGAGTTCTACTCCCGCGCCCAGGCGCCGGTGTTCTCGACCCCCAGCGTCGGCCTGGTGATCAGCGCCGCCAACGGCTTGGGCGAGCTGGACGTCGATCGCGCCCGGATCTGTGGCTTCGGCATCGGCATCTGGCAGCAGGGCGCCAACGATACCAACATCCGGCGCAGCATGATCTGCCGCACGGCCAAGGGCATCGTGGCGGCCGGCGGCGACATGTCGGTCGAGGGCACGGCGATCGGCGCCAGCCTGCTGGGTGTCCAGGTCGGGGCGGCGCACCGGCTCGACCTGAACAACCTGATCATCTACGGCACATCAACCTACGACATCTTCCGCGAGCCGGGCTCGGTGCAACCGGGCGGCAACGCCGGGGAGTTCTACTCGACCAACACCCTGTGCACGCCGGTTGAGGTGGACGAGCGCCACGGCGACTGGCGCAAGTACCGCCGCAGCATGCGCCGCAGCGGCCAGATGTTCTACATTCCAGCCTGGCACAACAACGGCGGCTACTGCCGCGACCCGGGCCAACTGGATGGCCGCTACCTGAGCTATGAGCGTCGACTGGGATATCGCGGAAACGACTTCTACCGCCTGCAGCCCTGGCCTGAACGCATGTATCATGGCGCGAACCAGGCATGGGGGCCGGACGGTCGGCCGGCCCGGCCGGATCAACGGTAGGCGCGGCGTTCAGCTTGCGGGCGCCGCCAAGCGTGGAGTAAGCGAAGCCGCGCGGGTCTGCCTGCGCGGTTTTCCTTTTTGGGGCGTGACCCGATGAAGCTCCAGGCGCCCTTCCTCCAGCTGCCGGTGCTGTTCGACGCCGAGGCCCTGGCGGCCGAGATCGAGGCCGTGGGCGAGGAGGGCTGGTTGCCCCATCCGTCGGGCTACGCCGGCAATGACTTCCTGCCCCTGATCGCGGCCTACGGAGAGCCCGCCAATGAGGCCTTTGAAGGCCCCATGCGGCCGACGCCATGGCTGGCCCGCTGTCCGTACCTGATGCAAGTCCTGGCGACGCTCGGCGCCACCCTGGGGCGCACCCGCCTGATGCGCCTGTCGGGCCAGGCCGAGGTGACCCCCCACATCGACGTCAACTACTACTGGCGCGAACGCATGCGCGTTCACGTGCCGATCGTCACCCAGCCGACCGTGCGCTTCATCTGCGGGGCCAGCGAAATCAATATGAAGGCCGGCGAGTGCTGGCTGTTCGACACCTGGAGCCTGCACTCGGTCATCAACGACAACGAGAAGGCTCGCATCCACCTGGTCGCCGACACCGTCGGCGGCGACGGCTTCTGGGAGCTGGTGAGCGGGTCCCGCTCGGCGACCCACCCGTCACCGCCCGGCTGGGCGG
>JANNVY010000351.1:0-6953 GCA_031408375.1 Pseudomonadota bacterium
CGATGTTCTCGGACGCGATCAGCTCGATCTGGCTTTGCTGGCGGTGCAGCTCGCCCTGGATACCCTTGAAGATGTCCGGATCGGCGTCGGCCAGCGTCTTCGAGAAGAAGGCGCCGTGGGTGAAGGCAGCGTTGGCGTCGGTCACGGGCGGGAATCCTTGGCTAAGGCGTGCGCCTGTTTAGACGCCCGGTCCCTGCCGGTTCAACCCGCTCCGGCCGCCTCGACGATCAATCGGCTGTTGCGCAGATCAATCGTCAGCCGGCGCCCCTCGAACGACGCTGCGCCAATGTTCGCTATATCCGGGAAAACGCCGGGCCATCGCACCTCCCTGGCGGCCAGTTCAAACGGGCCCATGTAGACCGGGGCCGCGAGTTCTGCAGCCATGATATCGAAGGTGTTCGACACGGTTCGCGCTCGGCCCACGGACCGGGGCTCGCCCTTGATCGGCAGGGATCGCGCAAAACTCTCCGGCGCAACAAAGGCACCGGCCATGTTGCCGGAGTCCAGGTGAGCAGGGATGGTCTTCTCGCCGATCCGGGCCTCGACGCGGATGAAGGGGTCTCGCGTAAAGACCATGGCGCCGGCGGCGGGCAAGGGCTCGGGCCGGACCACAAGCGCCGGCCTGACGAAATCGAGGGTGAAGGTCAGCTCGCGAAACAGATCGAGGCCGAGAATGCCGTCGACCTGTTCGCTAATGGCGCCCATAGGCGGCAATTCGAAGAATTGCAGATCACTGTAGGTCAATGCACCCACGCCCAGAGTCCGGACCGAGAACAGCGGGGCCTCCCCCGCGCCATGCCCGGAAGGGTCACCCATGACTGTGGTTCCGCTCGCCGCAAGGCCAGCCGCCGCCGCCGCGGCGCGCGAAATAGCGCCGGCGCCGAGAAGTCCGGTGTCGAGCATGAAGCGCAGCGGCCGACCGTTGACCACGACAGGGTAGCGCACGGCAAGACCGACCCGCTCGCCTGCGACATCCGCCGTTGATCCCCGAAACGAAACGGCCTCGCCGTGAGACTGGGCCCTGGCCCCGAGCGGAAGCCCGCCCAGAATCGTCGCGCCGGCAGCCGCCATCCATTCACGTCGGTTCATCGATCACTCCTTTGAGGAGCCGGAGACTGACGGCGAATTGTTGCGGGCGAACGCGGTCCTATTTCGACGCTGAAACAAGTTTGAGCAACTTGGCGACCGCCAGCCGCTCGACGGCGCCCGGTTCGCGCGCCGGCCCCGCGGCCGAGGCCTCCAGACCCGTGACGGAGTCGACCGCGGTGACCTTCAGCCACTGGCCGTTGCGGATGTGCTCGACGATGAAGCACGCCGCGCCCTCGGGATCAGGCGGCAACGGGCCGGCGGGCGACGTTGCAGCGGGTCCATAGCGCGTCCATGGCCGTCACCAGCCGGTCCATCATCTCGTCGGTGTGGTCGGGCGACGGGGTGAAGCGCAGGCGCTCGGTGCCGCGCGGGACGGTCGGGTAGTTGATCGGCTGGACGTAGATCCCGCTCTCGTGGAGCAGAAAGTCCGAGACCATCTTGCAGTGGACCGGATCCCCGACCAGCACCGGCACGATGTGGCTGACCGAGGTCTCCATCACCGGGATACCGGCGGCGGCGAACCGCTCTTCAGCTTGGCCGCGCGGGCCTGGTGAGCGACGCGGACCTCGTTGTGTTGGCGCAGGTACCGCACCGAGGCGAGCGCGCCGGCCATCAAGGCGGGCGGCAGGCTGGTGGTGAAGATGAAGCCTGAGGCCCACAAGCGGATGGCGTCGACCATGTCGCGGTCGCCGGCGATGTAGCCGCCCATGACGCCGAAGGCCTTGCCCAGCGTGCCTTCGATGACGTCGATCTGGTCCATGACGCCGTCGCGCTGGGCCACGCCCGCGCCCTCATCGCCGTAGAGGCCGACGGCGTGGACTTCGTCGAGGTAGGTGAGCGCGCCATACTTCCTGGCCAGCGCAATGGTGCCGGCCAGGTCGGCGATGTCGCCGTCCATCGAATAGACGCTCTCGAAGGCGATCAGCTTGGGCGCGTCGGCCGGCGCGGCGGCCAAAAGCAGTTCCAGGTGAGCCAGGTCATTGTGACGGAACACGTGGCGCTCGCCGCGGCCGTTGCGGATCCCCGCGATCATCGAGGCGTGGTTGCCCTCGTCGGAGAAGATGATCAGGCCCGGCAGGACCTTCTGCAGCGTCGTCAGGGTCGCTTCATTGGCGACGTAGCCGGAGGTGAAGAGGAGCGAGGCTTCCTTGCCGTGCAGGGAGGCGAGTTCGGCTTCCAGTTCGTTGTGGTAGCGCGTGGTGCCCGAGATGTTGCGCGTGCCGCCCGAGCCCGAGCCGGCCTCATCGATGGCGGCGTGCATGGCGTCCAGCACGACCGGGTTCTGGCCCTGGCCGAGGTAGTCGTTCGAGCACCAGACGTCGATCTCGCGTTCTTGCCCGTCATCCATGGTCCAGACGGCGCGCGGGAACTGGCCCCGACGGCGCTTCAGGTCGGCGAAGACCCGGTAGCGACCTTCCGAGCGAACCTGCTCGATCGCGTTCTGGAATGCGGCCTTGTAGTCCATGGCTTCAATCTAACCCTCGCGCGGTGCGAGGACGACTCCCGACTGTTGGCGGGTTTCTAGGACCGGGGCGCGCGTGTGTCCACGCCGTGAAACTACGTAATCGCCAATGGGCGCCGATTCTGCGTGAACGGACGTCAGGCGAGCTTCGCGAGGTCGCCGCGCAGCAACTGGATGATCCCGGAAAAGTCCTTCCCGCCGAAGCCGAGGCGATCGTAGAGCGCGAACAGCGCCTCTGCCTGGGCGCCCATCGGGGTCGTGGCTCCGGCCTTGGCAGCAGCTTCCTGAGCCAGCTTGAGGTCCTTCAGCATCATGGCCCCGGCGAAACCGCCCTCGAAGTTGCGGTTCGACGGCGCGGCGGGCACCGGACCCGGGATCGGGCAATAGGTTGTCAGCGACCAGCACTGGGCCGACGACTTCGACGCGATGTCGAAGAAGGCCTGGCCGTCGAGGCCCAGCCGCTCGGCCAGGGCGAAGGCTTCACACAGGCCGATCATCGAGATGCCCAGCACCATGTTGTTACAGATCTTGGCGGCCTGGCCGGTGCCGTGGTCCCCGGCGCGAATGGTAACTCGCGACATGGGGGCAAGCGCTTCCTCGACCCTGGCGAAGGCGTCGGCGTCGCAACCAACCATGAAGGCCAGGGTGCCGGCGTCGGCCGCCATGATGCCTCCGGAGACCGGGGCATCGGCGAAGGTGAAGCCCTGTTCCCTTGCCTGCGCCGCCACGGCGCGGGCGGACTCCACGTCGATGGTCGAGCAGTCGATGAGCAGCGCGGTCTTGGGCGCGTTAGGCAAGATCTGGTCGGCGTAGACCGACCGTACGTGAGGGCCGGCAGGGAGCATGGTGATCACCACGTCCGCGTCCTTCACCGCGTCGGCAACGGAGGCTACGGGCGAACAGCCGTGGTCGCCGGCCCGCTGCAGCGCATCGGCGGACAGGTCGAAGGCGGCGACCTGACGACCCGCCTTGGCCTGATTGGCGGCCATGCCGCCGCCCATGTTGCCCAGCCCAATGAAAGCGATGCGCATGACAGTCCTCGTCGCGAATGTTGCGGCGAGCGGCTTACTGCGTTCGCGGCTTAAGCGCTACGCCCTCGTCCTTCGACAGGCTCAGGATGAGGGCGACTGAACAAGTAGCTCCAAATTCCTCATCCTGAGCCTGTCGAAGGACGAGGAATTTGGTGCGCTACGCCCTTAGCGGCGGCCGAACAGGCCCGCGCGCGGCTTCTTGAAGCGCAGGATGTACTGGTCGGTGCGGCCGCGGATGGCCGGATCGAAGACCAGCGCGGTGCGCGGGTCAGCCGGGTTGGCCAGCAGATCGCTGGACCCGTCCAGCACGAAGCCCGCCGCCAGCACCTCGCGCTTGACCGCCTCGACGTCCATGCGGTGCAGCTTGTCGGCGGTGACGCTCACGTCAGCGCCGGCCACGGCGTGGTGGTCGATGATGACGTAGTAGCCGCCCGGCTTAAGCGCCGCGAACACCGCCGCATTGACCTTGGACGCCGTGTCCGCCGGGAACGGCGGCAGATGGAAGTCGTGGTAGTTTTGGTTGGTGAAAGCCACGTCCAGGCTGGACGGCGGCGCGAACTCAGCAAAGCTCTCGCCCGACGTCGTGATGTTGGGGAAACTCATCGGCAAATCCGTCAGCGGCTTGGCGTAGTCGGCGCTGAAGGCCACGAATTCAGCCGGCTGCCAGGACCAGACGTGGCCGCGAGTTCCGACGATGCTGGCGAACACCCGGCTGTAATAGCCGCCGCCGATGACGAGATCTGCGACCTTCGAACCGGGCTTGATGTGGGCGAAGGCGGCGATCGCCGCGGGATGGGAGCGGGCGTCGCGGTCCTTGTCCTCGGCGGTGCGGCGGCTGTCGGCCAGCGCCGTGGCGATCGGCGACCAAGCCAGGGCGGCGGCGGGGGTCAGCACGAGGGCGGCGGCGGCCAGCAGGCCGAAGTGGCGCCGGTTCAGATTGGGGGTCATGGTCAGGATCCTGGCGGCGGGTTGCGGAACGTCGGACTGAAGCAATCGGTCTGGTCGGAGACCACCGACCGGGCGGCGCCCTGTACCAGGCGATCGTCCCGGATGCGTAGCAACGCCCTTCGATCGGGAAATTCAAGGCGCTGCATCCGAGCACGCGGCTTACGGCGTCGTCATCTCACAGGCCCGGCAATGGGGTCCATTCCTGGTCGGCCGGCAGGGGCGCGAAGATGTCGTCAAGCAGCGCATCGGTCACACCGTCCAGCTCGGCGGGGTTCCAGCGCGGGTCCTGGTCCTTGTCGACGATGACGGCGCGCACGCCCTCCTGGAAGTCGTGGGTTTGAACCGTGCGGCCGCCCAGACGGTATTCCATCGCCATGACCTCAGCGAAGGAGCTCATCGCGGCGCCGGCGCGAAGCTGGCGCAGGGTGATCTTCATGGCCTGGGGCGACTTGCGGCGAAGCGTGCGCAGCTCCTTAAAGGCCCAGTTCTCGCCGTCGGCCTCGGCCTCCAGATCGGCGAAGATCGCCTCCATCGTGTCGTGGCCGAAGAAGCGGTCGATGCGGCGCAGGTTCTTCTCGATTCGCGCCTCACCGACATCGGAATCGAACCGTTCCACGCCGCCCCTGGGATCGTTCGGGATGGCCCGCAGGGCGACCTTCAGCGCGTCCAGGCTGACGCTCTCGACGTAGTGGGTGGCGATGCCCAGCGCGAGGCACTCGTCCGCCCGCAGGCGCGCGCCGGTAAGGGCCAGCCACAGGCCCGACTGACCGGGGAGCCGGGGCAGGTGCCAGCCACCGCCGACATCGGGAAACAGGCCGATCCCGGTCTCGGGCATGGCGTAGAGGGTACGCTCGGTGACGATGCGGATCGTGGCCGGCTGGGAGATCCCCACGCCGCCGCCCATGACGATGCCGTCCATGATCGCCACGATCGGCTTGGGATAGATCATCATCAGATGGTTCAGGCGGTACTCGGTCAGGAAGAAGGCCTTGGCCTCCATCGCGTCCCCGGCTCCGCTCTCGGCGATCATGCGGATGTCGCCGCCGGCGCAGAACCCTCGCTCGCCGGCGTGGTCGAGCAGGACAAGCTCGATCGCAGAGTCGTCCTTCCAGGCCAGCAGCGCGGCGGTCATCAGCTCGCACATCTGCCGGTTCAGGGCGTTCAGCGCGCGCGGCCGATTGAGCGTGATCCGCCCAACGCCGTCGTCGACGCGGGTCAGGACGGGGAGGTCGGCGGAATCAGACATGGGCCGGGCTTAGCTGTTGGGCGTCGACGGCCGCAAGCCACTTCCCGATGCCGCGGTTAGCCGGTCGTACACGAATGCGCTGGCCGCAATCGCGAGACCAAAGATCAGCTTGGGTCCGAGTGAGTCCAATCCTGACCATGCCTCGGCAAAATATTGGGTGGCCGACTGCAGGCTCTGCGCCCTCGTCGCAGCTTCGACTATGCTCAAGATGACGAAGGGCACGACGACGAGCCCGCCAGCAGCTAGCGGGAAATCAAGGGAGGTTCGCGGCCGTAGCCAGGAAAGGATGGCGAACCGGGCGATCAGGAGAATCACGAAGCACATGACCGCGCCGGCGAGCCATGCTTGCGCGATCCAGGCCAACGTCATCGGATAGAATACATCGTACGGAAAAAATGCCCTCGCGGCGAAGCCGCCCACGAAAGCAAAGAGCCCGCCAATGACCGCGGCTATCGCGAGTCGCGCCCACGATAGTGGCTCCCGCTGCTGCCGGTTGGTGCTCACTGCCTAAACATCTCCCGCGCCGTGATCACCCGCATGATCTCGTTGGTGCCCTCCAGGATCCGGTGCACCCGCAGGTCGCGCACGATACGCTCCAGCGGATAGTCCTTCAGGTAGCCGTAACCCCCGTGCAGCTGCAGGGCGTCGTCGGCGATCTGGAAGCAGGCGTCGGTGGCGAAGCGTTTGGCCATGGCGCAGAGCTGGGTCACGCGAGGATCACGCGTGTCCATGGCGTGGGCGCCCTTGTGGACCATCAGGCGCGCGGCCTCGAGGTTCGTCGCCATGTCCGCCAGCTTGAACTGCAAAGCCTGGAAGTCCTTCAGCGGCTTTCCGAACTGCTGGCGGGTTTCCATGTAGACCTTGGCGGTTTCCAGCGCGAGGCTGCTGCCACCCAGCGAACAGGCGGCGATGTTGAGGCGCCCGCCGTCCAGGCCCGACATGGCGATTCGGAATCCCTCGCCTTCGGCGCCGACGCGGTTCTCGACCGGCACGTGGCAGTCGTCGAACTGGACGATCGCGGTCGGCTGGTTGGCCCAGCCCATTTTCTTCTCGTTGGCGCCGAACGACAGGCCCGGCGTCCCCTTCTCCACCACGATGGTCGAGACGCCCTTGGGGCCGTCCACGCCGGTCCGGACCATGCAGACGTAGATGTCCGACACGCCCGCGCCGGAGATGA
>JANNVY010000352.1:0-7674 GCA_031408375.1 Pseudomonadota bacterium
CGATACCATCGTGGATCGCGTCCGCGACCCACGCCCGAATGGTGCCGCCTGCCCGAATGGTGCCGCCTAGGTGACTCGAACACCTGACCCCCGCATTACGAATGCGGTGCTCTACCGGCTGAGCTAAGGCGGCCCGGAACGTCTCGTCCCCGCCAATCCGCGCGGGGAGCGACGATTTACACGGAGCCCGGGGCCTTGCCAAGGCCGCCCGCGCGGCGGCGGCGCGGGGCGGGGGTCGGGGCGGGCGCCGGCGTCTCGGGCGGGCCGGCCAGGTCGTCGTCGAAGGCGCCCGGGTCGTCGGGCGCGTGGAAGGCCGGGGCGTCGGGCACGGCCAGGAAGGGCGCCGAGGCCTCGTACTGGTTGGGCAGTTCGGGCAGGTCGGTGAGCGCCCGCTCGCGGCGCTCATAGCGGGGATGCAACAGCACGCCGGTCTCGGCCCAGACCGAGACCAGCCGGGTCCAGTCCGCCTGACCGTAGGCGAAGGCGCGGCCTTCCGGATCGAGGTCGGACCAGTCCTGCTCCTGGGCGGCGGCGCCGCCGCGCGCGATCCAGGCGCGCGCCTCGTCTGCGGCGCCCTGGGCCCAGGCGGCGCGGGCGAACAGGCCGCACAGCCGCGCCGTCGGCGGCTCGTCGGCCAGGGCGGCGACCGCAGCTTTCAGCGCCGGAGTGTCGTGGGCCAGCAGGGCCTGCTCGACCGACAGGATGCGGCTCTCGCGATGGGTCGGGTTCTTGTCGATCAGGTGTTGCAGGCGCTGGGCCCGCTCGCGCGGCGTCTCGTCGGTGCGCAGGTCGCGATAGCCAAGCCACAAGGCAGGGTGCGGCTGGGTGGCCCAGGCCTGCTCGATCAGGTCCTCGGCCTTGCCGATCTTGCCGGCCTCTCCCAGCAGACGACCGGCCAGCACAGCGCCAGGCGCGAAGCCCGGCGACAGTTTCGCGGCCTTGGCGGCGTAGTCGGCGGCTTGATCCCGGGTCTTCGGGTCGGTCGAGAGCTCAAGGCTGGCTGCCGAGGCAGCGAGCAAGGCTGCGCGGGCCCGTTCTGCCACCAGGGGGGTGACGATCTTGCGGTTGAGCGCGCCTTCCACGAGCGCGAGAGCCTCGGTCCAGGCCCCAGCCTCGAGTTTGGCCTCGAACAGGGCGCGCCAGGCCCAGCGGGCGGTCTTGGCCAGGCTGTAGGCGTCCTGGGCATGGCTGAGCGCGGCCTCGCTGTCGCCTTGCGCGTCGGCAAGGGTCATCAGGCCGCGGTGGCCGGCCAGGCGCATCTCGGGAATGGCCAGCATGGCGGTGTAGGCGGCCTGGGCGGCGGGGGTGTCGCCGGCGGCCTCGGCGGCCTGGGCGGCCAGCACGCGGACGAGGGCGGGCATGTCCTCCACCAGCTCGGCGGCCTTCTGGGCGCAGCGGCGGGCCTCGGCCCCCTCTCCGGCGGCGACCGCGAGGAAACCGCGGGTCAGCACGTCGGCGGCCTGGCGGCGGCGGGTCTCCGCATGGGCGCGGGCGGCGCGGCGGGGGGCCTCGACGATCCACAGCACGATGCGCCAGCAGATCACCGCCAGCAGCGACAACAGCCCGATCATCATGATCGCGGCAGCGGCGGTAGTGCCGAAACGCCAGTTCACCCAGACCAGGTTCGCCCGCCCGGGATCGCCCGACATGGCCAAGGCGACAACGATCACCGCCATCACCAGCAGGATGCCGAGCGCGGCGCGGATCACGGAACGGCCCCCGATTCTGCCTGGGCCAGGTCACGCAGCGCCGAGGCGCGCAGGGCGGCGATGCGGCGTTCGATCTCGACCCGGCGCTGGGCGCGTTCACGCCAGTCGGCGGTGGCGCGTTGGCCGCCGGCGGGGAGGGCCGCGAGCTGCTTCAGGGCGGATTCAATATCGCCTTCGGCCACCCGGCGCTCGGCGCGGGCGAGTACGGCGTCAGGGTCGTTGCCGGTCAGGTTGCCGACCCGGCGCAGGGTGAAGAGCGAGGCCAGGGCGTCGCCGACCTTTGACAGCAGGCTGGTGTCGGCGCCGGTCGCGCGTGAGGCAGCGGCGGCGTGATCGGCGACCTCGGGGAATTCGGCGGCCAGGGCCGTGGCGGTGGGCGCCCCGCTCTCGGCCAATGGCCTGAGCCCCGCCAGGTCCTCAGCGTGGGGACTGAGGCGTTCCAGGGTGGCCAGTTCGGTCAGGAAGGGCCGCGAGGTCGAGGCAGCGTCGGCCAGGGCGGCGGCGGCGACGGCGGCGGACGCCGCGCGGGCGGCGCGACCCTGGGCGGCCTCGATGCGGGAGAGCCGCGCCTCGATGGCGCTGAGATCGCTGGAGGAAGCGGCCCCGGCGCCCGAGGCGGTCAGGTTGCGGCCGCGGGCCAGTTCGGCCTCCAGCTCGGCGATGCGGGCCTGAAGCCGAGCGTCCGACGCGGGCGGTTCACTCGTCGCGGCCGCATTGGATGCGGGTCTCGGTGCGTCAAAGATCCGAGGCGCGTAGACGGCGACCCCGATGGCGGCGATCACGGCAGCGGCGGCGAGAATGCCCAGGCCCCAGATCGGCGGGCGGCGCCCCAATCGCCGTGTCGGCGCCGCAGGCGGCGCATAGGGTTCCGGCTCCTCGATGACGTCGTCCCGGGCGTCGCTCATGGTTTCGCTTGGCCTTTCGGACAGCAGCTTAAGCAAAGCCGCCTCGTCAGGGAACGGCGCCGCGCGAACCTTTTCGAACCCGGCCTCGACCAGGGGCGCGGCGACCGCCGGCGACAGGGCGAAATACCAGGCGCGGCCCTCGCGCCACGGGGCGCAGACCGAGGCCAGGCGCCGCGCCGCCTTCGACGAGTGCACCAGCACCGCGTCCAGCCCGTCGGCGTCCATCACCGCCAAGGCCTCGGACGGCGCCCGCGCCAGGGTCTCGTAGAGCGCGACCTGGCGGATGACCACGCCGGGCCCGACCGCGCCGGGCAGGTCGCCCGCCAGTTCCCGGCCGCCGGGATGCAGGACAACGGCGCCCTCGGCCATGCCGGCGCCGGCGATCAATTCGCCCAGCGCGGCCACGTCGCCCTGGGCGGAGACCACCTCGCTGAAACCCGCCTCACGCGCGGTCTGGGCCGTGGCGTCGCCGACAGCGAAGACCTTCAGCCCCCGGCCAGGCGATCGCACGGTGAAAGCCTCGACGCCATTGGCGCTGGTGAAGGCCAGGGCGGCGACGCCGGTCAGGTCGATGGCGGCAGGCAGTTGCTTGACCCGCATGACCGGCGACAGCAGCGGGCTGTGGCCAAGCTTACGCAAGGCGTCGGCGGTGCGTTCGGCCCCCGGACTGGCGCGGGTGACCCAGACGCGCATCAGGCGACCACCAGCCTGTCGCCGGCCTCGGCCCGGACCCGGCGTCCGATCTCGAGGCCAAGGGTGCGGGCGGCGGCGAGGTTGTCACCGTCTCCCAGATCGACCGCGCCCTCCCTGCGCCAGCGCTCGCGGCCGTCAGCGGCCAGGGCTTCAACGAAGAGGCGAAGATGGGCGCCGTCGAGGATGGCGTGGGCGCCCACGGCGGTGCGGCAGGACGCTTCCAGCGCGGTCAAAGCGCCGCGCTCGGCGGCGACGCAGAGCGCGGTTGGCCCGTCGTTCAGGGTCTGCAGCCAGGCAGACTTCGCGTCCACCTCGCGGGTCTGCAGCGCCAGCGCGCCCTGGCCCGGGGCCGGGGGCGCGACGATGGGGTCGATGCAGCGTCGGATCACGTCGCTACGTCCCAGCCGGTTCAGCCCGGCGGCGGCCAGCAGGATGGCGTCGAAATCGCCGTCTTCCAAGCGGCGAAGCCGGGTGTCGACGTTGCCGCGCAGCATTTCGATCTTCAGGTCCGGTCTCAGGCGCAGGCTCTGCGCCTGCCTCCGGAGGCTGGCGGTGCCCAGGCGCGCGCCCTCGGGCAGCTCCTCCAGGGAAGCCCAGTGCTTGCTCACGAAGGCGTCGCGGGGATTCTCGCGCTCAGGGATGGCGGCGATGGCCAGGCCCGGCGGCATTTCGGCCGGAACGTCCTTCATGGAGTGGATGGCGATGTCGACGCGGCCATCCAGCAGGGCCTCTTCGATCTCCTTGGTGAACAGCGCCTTGCCGCCGGCCTCGATCAGGCGGCGGTCCTGGATGCGGTCGCCGGTAGTGGTGATCAGCACCATCGGGCAGGCCTCGTCGATTTCGTGCGGGCGCGCGCCCAGCGCCTCGGCGATGGCTCGCTGCATCATGCCGCTCTGGGCGCGGGCCAGGGCGGAGGCGCGGGTTCCGATCTTTACGGGCGGTTGCACAGGATGGGGGCCGGGGCTACCTCGGGCGGGAGATCAAGCGGTTACAGGAGCGCGGCGCCCGCCGCAACGCATGGGCACGACCACCGTCCTCGGAATCGAGACCAGCTGCGACGAGACCGCCGCCGCCGTGGTGCGCCGCCATGCAGATGGCCGCGCCGAGGTGCTGTCCTCGGTGGTCGCCAGCCAGACCGAGGCCCACAAGCCCTTCGGCGGCGTGGTCCCCGAGATCGCCGCCCGCGCCCACGTCGAGATCGTCGATACGATCACCCGCGAGGCGATGGACGAGGCCGGCGTCGGTTTCGAGGGCCTGGACGGGGTGGCGGCCACGGCGGGACCCGGCCTGATCGGCGGGGTGATGGTCGGCTTGAGCTTCGGCAAGGCGATGGCGCTGGCGCGCGGCCTGCCGCTGGTGGCGGTCAATCATCTGGAAGGCCACGCGCTCTCGGCGCGGCTGGCCGGAGACGCCGCCTATCCCTTCCTGCTGCTGCTGGTCTCCGGCGGGCATTGTCAGCTGCTGGTGGTAGAGGGCGTGGGCGCCTGCCGCAGGCTGGGCACCACCATCGACGACGCCGCCGGCGAGGCCTTCGACAAGGTCGCCAAGGTGCTGGGCCTCGGCTACCCGGGCGGCCCGGCGCTGGAGGCCCTGGCGATGCAGGGCGATCCGGACCGTTTCACGCTTCCGCGCGCCCTGCTGGGTCGCAAGGATTGCGACTTCTCCTTCTCGGGCCTGAAGACCGCCGCGGCGCGGCTGGCCCAGGCCGAAGTAACCACCGACCAGGACCGCGCCGACCTCGCCTGTGCGGTCCAGAACGCCATCGCCCGGCAGCTGGCGGAACGGGCCGATCGGGCCATGGCGCTCTACGGCGAGGAGCATGCTCACCGCCTGTTCGTGGTGGCCGGCGGGGTCGCGGCCAACCGCACCGTGCGCCGGGTGCTGGAGGAGACGGCCGCCGCGCGCGGCTTCGCCTTCCTGGCGCCGCCCATGGAATACTGCACTGACAACGCCGCCATGATCGCCTACGCCGGCGCCGAGCGGCTGGCGGCGGGCCTGACCTCGCCGCTCAGCGTGGCGGCGCGCCCGCGCTGGCCGCTTGACGAGGCCTCGGCCCTGTCCGATCCCACCCACAAGAAGACCGGCCGCAAGGGAGCGAAGGCGTGAGGACAGCAGGGGTCATCGGCGCCGGCGCCTGGGGTACGGCCCTGGCGCAGATCTGCGTGCGCGGCGGCCTTGAGACCCGCCTGTGGGCGCGCGAGCCGGAGGTGGTGGAGAGCATCACCACGCGGCGCGAGAACACGATGTTCCTGCCGGGCGTCGCCCTGGACCCGGCGCTGGCGGTGACCGGCGATCTCGCGGACCTGGCCGGCTGCGACCTGATCCTGGCCGTCGCCCCGGCCCAGCACACCCGCTCGGCGTTGGCGGCCTTTGCGCCGCACGCGCGGGCCGGCGTGCCGATCGTGCTGTGCTCCAAGGGCGTGGAGCGCGGGTCGCTAAAGCTGATGACGACGGTGCTGGCCGAGACCGTGCCCCAGGCCGTTCCCGCCGTTCTTTCGGGCCCCAGCTTTGCCGGCGAGGCGGCGCGCGGGCTGCCGGTGGCGGTCACCCTGGCCTGCCCCGACGCGGCTGTAGGCCAGCAGCTGCTGGCCGCGCTCGCGGGCCCAAATTTCCGGCCCTACCTGTCCGACGACCTGATCGGCGCCGAGGTGGGCGGAGCGCTTAAGAACGTGCTGGCCATCGCCTGTGGGATTTCAGAGGGCCGCGAGCTGGGCCGCTCGGCCCACGCGGCGCTGATCACCCGGGGCTTCGCCGAGATCGTGCGGGTGGCCGAAGCCATGGGCGGCCGAGCGGAGACGGCGGCGGGGCTGTGCGGGCTGGGCGATCTGGTCCTGACCTGCTCAAGCCCCCAGTCGCGCAACATGAGCGTGGGCCTGGCCCTGGGCCGAGGCATGACGCTGGAAGAGGCCCTGTCCGGCAAGCTGTCGGTGGCCGAGGGCGTCGAGAGCGCGCCGGCGGTGCAGGAGCTGGTGCGCAAGCTCGGCGTCGATGCGCCGATCTGCGAGGTCGTGGCCGCCATCCTCGCCGGAGAGTTGGGCGTGGACGCCGCCCTGGCCCGGCTTCTGGCGCGGCCGCTGAGGAGCGAGTGGTAGGTCTTGCCCGATATCGACCCGCCGGCTGACCTGATCGCGGCCCAGCGCGAACGCATCTGGAAGACTCCGCCCGGGGTTCCCCTTTGCAGCCTCGAAACCATCGCCGAGCCGGGTGCACGCAACTTTGTGCTGCAGATCGGCGAGGCCTTCTTCCACGGCTTCGTGGTGCGCAAGGACGGGCGGGTCGCGGGCTATGTCGACCGCTGCCCGCACATGGGCGTGCCGCTCGCCCACGAGCTGGATCGCTACCTGACCTCGACGGGCGACCTGATCATGTGCGGCTGGCACGGCGCCCTGTTCCGGATCGAGGACGGCCAGTGCGTGGGCGGGCCCTGCGTCGGCCAGAGCCTGCGGGCCTGGCCGGTCGAGGTGCGTGACGGCATGATCCGGACCGCCTGAGCCGTCCTACGACAGTTTTGGTCATGTTTCACGTGAAACATTCAAGCAAAATCAGTCGCTTGTGCCAAGCGAACAGGCCATGAAACAGGTCCTGCAACGGTCGTCTTGCAGGTCAGCAACAGGTCCGGAACAGGGCGCCGAAATCGGAACAGGCGCCGGGACAGGGCGGCCTCCAGAGCATTTTCCGGCGAAGTGGATACCGGTTCGCCGCCAGAAAATGCGACCAAACAAGGGACTGGAGCGATCGACCTGATGCAATCAGGTCGGATTTCGCTCTAGGGGACGACCCTGATCTCTTCGGCGAAATCCGGCACCGGCGGCGGGGGCGCGGTGAGGTTGGCGAAGCGCTCGGCCATGCACTGCGACGCGGCCGAGCGGCGGTCGGCGAAGACGCCGTCGACGTGGCCGGAGGCGGCGAAACTGACCACCACGGTGAAGGTCGGCGGCAGCTGGCCGGCCACCGGGATCACACACGCGTGGTAGATGTCCTCCAGCTGGCGGTTCATCGCCGGCGCGAAGGTCTGCTCGCGATAGGCGCCCAGGCGGCCGTCCGCCTCATAGCGCTGGGCGCGGTCGAAGGCGGCCTGGTAGCCGGCGCCGCCGTAGACGACGGGCGCGGCCGAGACGATGCCGGGTTCGCCCTCCTCCTCTTCCTGCAGAGGCGCGAGGGCGACGAGGGCGGCGGCGATCAGGATGGGCAGCATGACAAAGCCTCCTACCGCCCTCTTAGGGCAGAACTTCGGCCGAAAATTTGGCGACGTCTTCCAAAAGCGCAGGCACGGCGGCGTCGATCAACTGGCGGCCCAACTCGGGCGTGGCCAGCAGCGGGTCCGATCCGATACGGCCGTCCGGGAACCGGGCGCGGTAATCCAGGGC
>JANNVY010000353.1:0-10837 GCA_031408375.1 Pseudomonadota bacterium
CTGCTCGGGCGACAGGCCGTAGGGGACCGCCGCGGCGAACTTTCCGTCTGGCCCCATGAGATAGCCGATGGTGGAGTGGTCCATCAGGTAATCATTGCCGTCGCCCTTCTTGGCGTAGAAAACCCGGTAGGCCTTGGCGGCCGCCGCCACCTGGGCCTCGGTTCCGGTCAGCCCAACCGAACCGCCCATACCCACACTGTCCAGATAGGCCTTCATCGTGGCCGGTGTGTCGCGGGCCGGGTCGATGGTGATGAACAGCACCTGCAGCGGCTCGCCCTGCGGCCCCATCAACTGCCGGGTCGCCGCCAGCGTCTGCAGGGTCGTGGGACAGACGTCAGGACAGTAGGTGAAGCCGAAGAAGACCACGCTCCACCGCCCGTCCAAGAGGCGCTGGTCGCGGGCGGCGCCGTTCTGGTCCACCAGGCTGAACGGCCCTCCGACATCGGCCTGGCCGGTCGAGCGGACAGAGCCGGAGACGCCGGCGTCGCTGACGGCGCCCAGGGGACGGTCCTGCGTTATCTTCCACGCGACGCCTCCAATGATGATGGCGGCGACGAGACAGAAGGCCGAGACGATGACGGGCAGACGGTTCACGGGAAACTCCGCGGAATTGGATACGCGCCGTCGCTTGGCGGACGCGGGGCCTGTATAGGCGAGCCATGACGCGGTCCCAACCGTCAGACAGCGAAAAGCTCCAGACTGCGGCCAAGGCGCCGCCGGCCCTCGAGTGGGACGCACCGCTGGAGCGCCGCGGACGCCTGCGCCTGCAGACCTTGCTGCTGCTGCGCTGGATCGCGCTCGCCGGCCAGCTGACGATCGTGCTCTTCGAGGGCTTCGTCCTCAACGTTCCGATGCCGTGGCTGCTCTGCCTGCCCGTGATCATCGCCGGGGCCGCCTTCAACCTGGCGATCGGCTTGGCAAATCGCGGCCGCAACCTCGCCGGCGATTCGGAAGCCGCGGCCCAACTCAGCTTCGATGTCGTGCAGTACGGGGCGCTGCTCTTTGCGCTGGGCGGCCTCAACAACCCCTTCACGGTGCTGCTCATCGCGCCGCCGGCGGTGGCCGCCGCGACCCTGTCTACGCGCCGGATGTTGATCGTGGCGGCGCTGGCGGTCCTGGCGGCTCTCCTGCTGTGGATTTCGCCTACGCCTCTGCCCTGGTCAGGCGATGAGTCCGCGCCCTTCCTGCCCGACTCCTACAAGGCCGGGCGCGCGATCGCGTTGATCCTCGGCGTCGTCTTCACCACCGGCTACGCTTGGCACGCGGCGGCGGAGGCCGCGAGGATGGAGCTGGCCCTGGCCGTCACCGAGGCCGTGCTGGCGCGCGAGCAGCGACTCTCGGCCCTTGGCGGCCTGGCCGCCGCTGCCGCCCACGAGCTTGGGACGCCGCTTGCGACCATCCAGGTGGTGGCCAAGGAGTTGCTGCGGTCCTCGCCCCCGGATGATCCGGTGGCCGAAGACGCTCGGTTGCTGCTGCAGCAGGCCCAGCGCTGCCGCGACATCCTCAGGAACCTGTCCGAACGCAGCGAGGACGGCGACGCGGTCTACGCCCGCCTCGGCCTGGCCCAGCTGCTGAACGAGGTGGTCGAGCCCTACCGCAAGCTGGGGCCCCGTTTCGTCACTGCGGTTGAGGGACCGCCGGGTGACTTTGTCCCTGACGTGCGCCGTCTGCCCGAGATGGTGCACGCCTTCGCCGCCTTCGCCGAGAACGCCGCGGACTTCGCGCTCGACGAGGTCAGGGTCAGCGCGCGCTTCGATGAGAAGTCCATCGTTATCGAGACTCGCGACGACGGCCCCGGATTCGCGCCGGAGATCATCGCCAAGCTGGGCGAGCCCTACATCACCACGCGCCCTGCCGGCGAGCACTCCCCGACGCACCACCAAGGTATGGGCCTGGGGGTCTTCATCGCCAAGACCCTGCTGGAGCGGGCTGGGGCGAAGGTGTCTTTCGGCAACGATGAAGAGTACGGCGGGGCGGTCGTGACGGTCGTCTGGCCCCGCGGAATCATCGAAGCGCCGGACGCCTGACAATCGCTGCTTGAACCTAATCCCGCTCAGGCGAATTATACCCACTGGCTGAACGTGTTCAGGGAATCCCAAATGACCGACAGCGCTACTTTTGCCTCGATCGCAGACGAAGCCATCGCCGCCCTGCCCGACAAGAGCCTGATGGTGATGGACGACGACGCGCCCCTGCGGACCCGCCTGGGCCGCGCGCTGGAGGCCAGAGGTTTCGTGGTGACACTCGTCGGGTCTATCGCCGAAGCCATGGAAGCCCTGCGTGCATCGCCGCCCGCCTTCGCCGTGTTGGACATGAGGCTGGAGGACGGCAACGGGCTCAAGGTGGTCGAGGCGCTGCGCGAACAGCGTCCGGACAGCCGCGCTGTCATGCTGACTGGCTATGGCGCCATCGCCACCGCCGTAGCGGCCGTGAAGGCCGGCGCGGCGGATTATCTGTCCAAGCCTGCCGACGCTGATGACGTCGTCAAGGCATTGCTCGCGCTGAAGGACGAGACCCCCGCGCCGCCAGAAAATCCGATGTCAGCTGATCGCGTCCGCTGGGAGCATATTCAGCGGGTTTATGAGCTCTGCAATCACAATGTCTCGGAAACCGCGCGGCGGCTGAACATGCACCGCCGGACCCTCCAGCGGATATTGGCCAAGCGGGCGCCGAAATAGGCGCCGGATTCCGGGAATTCGAGGCGCCTTCGTCGCTTGCGACGATCCTGAGCTTGTGTCCGGCGTGGGGGCAGGTCAGGTTTGGCCCATGATTGGTCTTCTTCTCGCACTCGCCACTGCAACTGCCGCTCCCGCCGCCGCCACACCAGCGCCCGTCGAGCGCTGTATGGCCATGATCGCCGAGGGCGAAGACATCCGCCTCGTCGAGACGCCGCAGTTCACCCTGCTGCGGGGTCCCCAGAATCTTGTGCTGCCGAACGTGGACGCGACGATTTCCGGCGTGCAGTGCATCCGCGCCGACATCGTCCCGGCGGCGGGCGATATCCGCCTGCTGCTGCAGCACGGCCTGCCGCTCTTCATCGTCGAGGGCCAGCGCGTACTGCTGCTCTCGATTCCCGAGGGCCAGGTGCAGGCGCAGATGATGCGCGGGGCGCTGAGCGACGACGAACGCACCCGGGTGTTGGCGCGGCTGGCGGACTACGAGAAACTGGCCGCCCCCCCCGCGCGTTAGAGCAGCTGCTGAGCCAGGGCGCCCGCGGCCAGCAGGACCGCCAGAATTCCGACTCCCAACGCCCAGGCGATCAAGGGATCGCGCGGCTGCTCGACGATGACGGGCGGCGGCGGCGCTTCGGCCAAGCGCACGATGGCCTTGGCGGCGCTGATGATCTGCTCGATGGCGTCCTTCGCCTTGTTGATCGGCGACAGCTCGCGGGTCATCCAGCGCTCGACAACGGGTTTGGCCGCGGCCCAGAGGTCGTTGTCGGGGTCGATTCGGCGGGCCACGCCCTCAACGGTGACCATGGTCTTCTGCAGCAGCACCAGCTCGGGGCGCAGGTGCATGTCGAACAGGGCGGTGATTTCGAAAAGCTGGCCCAGCAGACGGCCCATCGAGACTTCGGACGCCGGGCGTCCGATCACGGGCTCTCCCACAGAGCGCAGAGCCTGGGCGAACAACTCCATCGACTGGCCAGCGGGCACGTAGCCGGCGTCGAAGTGGGCCTTGGCGACCTGGACGTAGTCGCGATTGATGAAGCCCCAGAGGATCTCGGCCAGATAGCGCCGCTCATCCTTCGAAAGGCGGCCGATGATGCCGAAATCAACCGCCACCAGCTTGTCCGGCGGGGTGACGAACAGGTTGCCCTCGTGCAGATCCGCGTGGAAGACGCCGTGGTCGAGCGCCTGGCTGAGGAAGGCGCGCACGACGTTGTCGGCCAGGTTGCGCCGGTCCATGCCCGGCTGGCCCGAGGCGGCGGCGTCCGACAGCTTCATGCCGGTGGCCCACTCCAGGGTCAGGCAGCGGCGGCCGACGCCCTCCCAGACAACGGCCGGCGCGCGCATATAGTTGTCCTTGGCCATAACGACCCCCAGCTCGTCCGCGGCGCCGGCCTCCATGCGCATGTCCAGCTCGAGCAGCAGCGAGGTCGCCACCGTCTCGACGAAGGCCTGGGGTTCGAGCCGACGCGCGATGGGGGCCATGGCGTGGACGATGTCGGCTCCCAGGCGCATGACGGCAATGTCGTCGACCACCCGCTTCTCGATCTTCGGGCGCAGGATTTTCACGGCGACCCTGCGGCCGTCCTTGAAAGTTGCGGCGTGGGCCTGGGCGAGGGACGCCGCGCCGCGCGGCACGTCGTCGAACTCGAGGAACAGGGCATCGATCGGCTGGCCGAGCGTGGACTCGATCTCTGCGCGGGCGATGGCGGCCGGGAAAGGCGGCAGGCGGTCCTTCAGGTGGCCCAGATCATTGGCGAACTGGAGGCCGAAGACGTCAGCGCGGGTGGCCATCACCTGGCCCAGCTTGATGGCCACCGGCCCCAGCTTCTGCAGGGCGCGGGCGACCCGTTCGCCAGGGCGGCCGTTGCTGGCTGCGCGGCCCGCGAACAGGCGCAGGAATCCGGCCAGCCAGCGTGCGGCGGGGGGCAGGTAGGGGTCGAGCTCGCGTGGCGCCAGGGCGTCGTGGCGGATCAGCACCCAGCCCGCCGCCATCAGTCGCGCGCCCGAGGCGATGGGATTGGCCATGGCGGTCCTAGACGGCCCAGCCGTGGTGCAGGGCGACGACCCCGCCGGAATAGTTGGTGAAGCCAGTCTGCGACAAGCCCGCCTTGGCCATCATGCCGACCAACGTCTTCTGTTCCGGGAAGCGGCGGATGGACTCGACCAGGTACTGGTAGGAATCGCGATCGCCGGCCACCAGGCCGCCAAGGGCCGGGATCACCTTGAAGGAATAGGCGTCGTAGGCCTTGCGCATGACGTCGGCGACGGGGCGGGAGAACTCGAGGCAGAGGAACCGGCCGCCGGGCTTAAGTACGCGGCGCGCCTCGTTCAGCGCCTGCTGCACGTCGGCGACATTGCGGATCCCGAAGGAGATGACGTAGGCGTCGGCGAAGCCGTCCGGCAGCGGCAGGGCCATGGCGTCGCCCACACCCCAACTGATCTCGGGCTCTCCGCCCCTGTGGCGGCCGGCGCGGACCATCTCGGCGTTGTAGTCGAGCAGCATGACCCTCAGGTCCGGTCCGCCGCGGCGCTTCTGGATGTCGCGGGCGCGCTTGACCATACGGCGGGCCATGTCGCCGGTTCCGCCGGCGCAGTCGATGATGGTCTCGCCCGGACGGGGGTTCAGGCGCGCGATGGCCATGTCCTTCCAGACCCGGTGCACGCCCGCGCTCATCAGGTCGTTCATCAGGTCGTAGCGGTCGGCCACGCGTTCGAACACGCCGCGCACCAACGCGACCTTCTCGGTTGCGTCGACATCGCGGAATCCAAAGGTGGATTTGGCTTCGCCGGTCATGGCGGGGGTTCTACTCCGCCAGCGAGTGCGGCGCAGCATAAAAAGACCGCCGGGATGGGGACGCACGCTCCCCGAATCCGCCAATCAGGATGACCACCGGTCGTGCGGGGAGTGCGTGTCCCCGGTGCGCCTACTGCTTCCAGGCCTTGTAGGGATCGTGGAACTCCATCCCCAGCGCCTCGGCGACCGCCGGGTGGGTGATCTTGCCGTGCAGGACGTTGAGGCCGCGGGCCAGGTGCGGGTCCTTCTTCAGCGCGTCCAGGCCGTTGTTGGCCAGTGACAGGCCGAAGGGCAGGGTGGCGTTGTTGAGCGCCTCGGACGAGGTGCGCGGCGCGGCGCCCGGCATGTTGGCCACACAGTAGTGAACCACGCCATCGACGACGTAGGTCGGGTCGGCGTGGGTGGTGGCGTGGCTGGTCTCGAAACAGCCGCCCTGGTCGATGGAGACGTCGACCAGCACCGAGCCCGGCTTCATGCGCTTGAGGTGCTCTTTCCTGACCAGCTTGGGCGCGGCGGCCCCGGCGGTCAGGACGGCGCCGATGACCACATCGGCCTTGAGGATCTCCTCCTCGATGGAATCGATGGCCGAATAGCGGGTGAGGACACGGCCCAGGAAGATGTCGTCGATCTCGCGCATGCGGGGGATGGAGCGCTCCATCACCACGACTTCGGCGTTCAGGCCCATCGCCATGCGCGCAGCGTTGATGCCGACCACGCCGCCGCCCAACACGACGACGCGGGCGGGCTGCACGCCTGGTACGCCGCAGAGCAGCAGGCCCATGCCGCCATTGTGCTTGAGCAGGGTCTCGGCGGCCGAGAAGACGGCGATGCGGCCGGCGACTTCCGACATCGGCGCCAGCAGCGGCAGGCCGCCGCGGGCGTCCGTGACGGTCTCATAGGCGATGGCGGCGCAGCCCGAGGCCAGCAGGCCCTTGGTCTGCTCGGGATCGGGCGCCAGGTGCAGGTAGGTGAAGAGGATGTGGTCCTTGGTCAGGCGCGCCCACTCGACGGGCTGCGGCTCCTTCACCTTCACGATCATCTGGGTCTGGGCGAAGATCGCGTCGGCGTCGGGCAGGATCTGCGCGCCTGCCTTGACGTAGGCCTGATCGGGGAAGCCGGCGCCGCCGCCGGCGCCCTTCTCGATGAAGACCTCGTGGCCGTGGGCGACGTATTCGCGAACGGCGGTGGGCGTCAGCCCGATGCGGTGTTCGTTTGGCTTGATTTCCTTCGGCACACCCACGCGCATGGGGTCGTCTCCCTGAGGTTCGTTTCCGGTTGTCGGCTCGGCGCGCCGTTTAGCCCTTCACGCTACGGAAGCCTAGCCCCGAAGCGGCGAGCGGCCTGTTTTGCCTGCTTACCGGCTGGTGGGGCTTGGGCGGGGTGTCGAGGGTCGGCGGGGTCGGCGGAAACCGTTGCGGGGACGGGGGTTTGGATGTTTCACGTGAAACACGACCGGTTCTGTCGTGGCAACGAACAGGGTCAGCAGCAGGCGCCGGAGCAGGTACGATCAGGCGCTGCAGACGGCGCCGATCAGGGGTCCGTTCAGACGAGCAGGGCGCCGCGCACGTCGGCCAGGCTGGAGCATCCAGACAGGGCCATGGTCAGGTCGAGTTCGGCGATGAGGTTCTTCAGCACGCCCTCGACGCCCGCCTGTCCCTTGGCCGCCAGACCGTAGACCCAGGGCCGACCGACGCAGACCGCGTCGGCGCCGCGGGCAATGGCCTTGAAGGCGTCGGCCCCGGTCCGGATTCCGGAATCGAACAGCACCGGGATACGGCCCGCCACGTGCTCGGCACAGGCGTCCAGCTGGCTGAACGAGCCGACCGCCCCGTCGACCTGCCGCCCGCCGTGGTTGGAGACGATGATGCCGTCGAAACCGTGCTCGACGGCCAGGCGCGCGTCGTCCGGGTGCTGGATGCCCTTCAACAGCACAGGCAGGTCGGTGTGGCGGCGGATGGTCTTGAGCTTCTCCCAACTGAGGCTGGGGTCCGAGAAGATCTGGGTGAACAGGGCCGCGGCCGCCAGCGGGTTCTTCTCCGGCGGCTCGGCCAACAGGCCGCGGAACACCGGGTCGGAGGTGTATTGGGCGATGCCCTGGCCCTTCAGGAAGGGCAGGTGGGCCAGGTCGAGATCGCGGCAACGCCAGCCCAGGATCGTGGTGTCGAGGGTGATGACAATGGCCTCGCAGCCGGACTTCTCGGCCCGTTTCACCAGCGACGCCACCAGGGCGTCCGAGCGGCCCCAGTAGAGCTGGAACCACTTGGGGCCCGGCGAGGCGGCGGCGATCTCCTCCATCGGGAAGGAGGCCTGGTTGGAGATGATCATCGGCACGCCCGCCGCGCTCGCGCCGCGCGCCACCGCTAGGTCGGCGTCGGCGTGCGCCAGCGACATCACCCCGATGGGGCAGGTCAGGAACGGCGCGGCCAGCTTGCGGCCGAACAGGGTGGTGGACAGGTCGCGGCTGGAACAGTCGATGGCCATGCGCGGCACGATGCTGAGCGCGTCCAGCGACGTCCGATTGGCGTGGTCGGTGGTCTCGCGGCCGGCGCCGCCGGCGATATAGGCCCAGGCCTCATCCGACAGGGCCTCGCGCGCCATCTGTTCCAGCGCGGCGACATCGAACGGCAGCTCCGGCTTCTGGCCCTGCAAGCCGCGCAGATAGGTCTCACCCTGACGGGCCGGGCCGGGTCCGATTTCGCTCATGGTAGTCCCCTTGCGAGAAGCCATGGCTATGCCGGGACGCGACCGCGCGCAACAGCTTCACCTGTCGCCGCCCCTCCTGGGAAACTTGCGGCCGTAACTATATTTTTCCGCAGGGGCCCCCCAGTCGATTGACCCGATAACAGGGTTACGCTTCTCTCACCCATCTGGTGGGAGAGACGACGATGGACTGGCGTACGAACAAGGTTCTGGCGCTGGCCGCCGCTGTTGTTCTGGTGCTGGGTTTCGGGGGCGGCTTCCTGGTCGCCAAGGCGGTCGATGGCGGGGGCCAGCGCGCCACCGTCGACGCCCGCGGCAACCCCATCCCGCAAAAGGGCATGTTCGACGGCTGGCTGTCGCGCTTCGGCCACCCGCGCGCCGCCAATGCGCCCCGCGCGCCGATCCTCAAGCCCGCCGGATTCGCCGTCTGGCGCCAGCGGATCGAGACCACCGGCCCCAACCCGCGCGCCTGCGTCGAGTTCTCCCGCCCCCTGGACGCGTCCAAGCCCTATGCCGACTACGTCCTGGTCTCGCCCGACCCCGGCACGGCGCCGGCGGTGACGGTCAAGGGCTCGGAGCTGTGCCTCACCGGCCTCGGCTTCTACGACCGCCGCGTCACCTTCCTGAAGGGCCTGCCGGCTCGCGGCGGCGAGGTGTTGCGCGCCAACGCCGACGTCGACTTCGTGTTCGGCGAAAAACCCCCCTACGTCGGCTTCGCCGGCGACGGCGTCATCCTGCCGCGCCAGGATTCCGACGGCATCGGGATCGAGACGGTCAACGTCCAGAAGATCAACATTGAGGTCTGGCGCGTGCCGGATCGCAATCTGGTCCGCAAGTCGATCTCCGCGCCGGAAGCCACCGGCGAGGATGAATACGCCGGCGACTGGGGCGAGGACGCCGTCGGCGACGACGGCCGCCGCGTCTGGAAGGGCGAGGTCGCCGTACGCGGCCAGGCCGGCCAGCGCACCACCACTGTCTTCCCCCTGGGCGCCGTGCTGCGCGACATGCGCCCGGGCGCCTACGTCATCAAGGTCCGCGACGGCACCGGAGGGCGCGATCTCGGCGACCCGGATTCCGATTCCAACCAGCCGGCCCAGGCGCGCCGCTGGATCCTGTTCACCGACATGGCGCTGGTCTCCTACACCGGCGCCGACGGCCTCGACGTCACGGTTCGCTCGCTGAAGTCCGCCAAGCCCATGGCCGGTGTGCGCGTGGCGCTGGTCGCGCGCGACGGCGACGACCTGGCCACCGCCATCTCCGACAGCCAGGGGCACGTCCGCTTCGCCCGTTCACTGCTGGACGGCGAAGGCCCGGCCGACGCCAAGATGGTCATGGCCTATGGCCCGGGCCAGGACTTCACCACCATGGACATCGAACGTCCGCCGGTGGACCTGTCCAACCAGGGCATTGGCGGCCGTCAGGCCGAGGGTGAGGCCATCACGGCGGGCCGCGCGGCGGCCGGAATCATGGACAGCTATGTCTATGTCGATCGAGGCGTCTATCGGCCGGGCGAGACCGTGCGTCTGGTCGCCCTGCTGCGCGACAACCAGGCCCGGGCCGTGACCAATCGCTCGGGTTTCCTGATCATCAAGCGGCCTTCGGGCGTGGAGGCCTTCCGATATCGCTTCGACAAGCCCGCGCAAGGCTATGCCGCCGCCAACATCGTGCTGCCGGCTTCGGCGCCGCGCGGGCGCTGGACGGCGATCGTCCAGGCCGACGGGGTCGATGAGCCGGTCGGCAAGGTCACCTTCGGGGTCGAGGACTTCGCCCCCCAGCGCCTGGCGGTCGAGATCGCCCGCGCCGCATCCGCCACGCCCATCCGCGCCGACGAGAGCCGGCCGGTGGCCATCGACGCCCGCTTCCTCTATGGCGCGCCCGGCTCGGGCCTGCAGGTGCAGGGCGAGGCGCGGGTGAAGGTCGACTACGACCCGTTCCCCCGCCACAAGGACTATCGCTGGGGCGACGAGCAGACGCCCTTCGAGGAGAAGCTGGTCACCCTGGCCGAGACCGTAACTGACGGCGACGGCCACGCGACCCTGGTGTTCAACTCGGCCGAAGCGGCGGATTCGCCCCAGCCGCTGAAGGCGCTGTTCACCGCCTCGGTGTTTGAACCCGGCGGCCGTCCGGTCGCCGAAGGGACCGAGATCAAGATCCATCGCCGCCCGCTGTTCCTGGGCGTGAAGGTCGACCCGGGCAACGATTCCGGCAGGCAGGACCCGACCGTCGGCTTCGATATCATCGGGGTCGATCCCAATGGTGCGCGCATCGCCGCGCCCGGGGTCAACTGGACGATCATTTCCGAGAACTGGGACTACGACTGGTTCCAGCAGGACGGTCGCTGGCAGTGGCGGCGGTCGAGCCGCGACGCGGTGGTGGCGCGCGGCGTGATGAACGTCGGCGCGGGCGGCCCGGCCAAGCTGGCGCGGCGCCTGGGCTGGGGCGACTACCGCCTCGTGCTCGAGGACCCCAAGACCGGCGCCAGGACCGTCATCCGCTTCGCCGCGGGCTGGGGTGCGCCGGCCAAGGACGCCGAGGCGCCCGACTTCGTGCGCGTCTCCGCGGGTTCGGCCCGCTACGCCCAGGGCGACACCATCGAGGTGACCATCAAGGGTCCTTACGCCGGTGAAGCCCAGATCGCCGTCGCCACCGACCGGGTGCTGGCGCTGCGCAA
>JANNVY010000354.1:0-5038 GCA_031408375.1 Pseudomonadota bacterium
CCCCGAACTGGCCGCCCCCTTCGAGATCGGCAAGGGCCGCATCGTGCGCGAGGGAACGGCGGTCGCCATCCTGTCGCTTGGGACGCGCCTCGAGCCCGCCCTGAAGGCCGCTGAACAGCTGGCCGCGCGCGGCATCTCGGCCACCGTCGCCGACGCCCGCTTCGCCAAGCCGCTGGACGAGGACCTGATCCTGCGTCTGGCGCGCGAGCACGAAGCCTTGATCACGGTGGAAGAAGGCGCCCGCGGCGGCTTCGGCGCCTTCGTGCTGCAGCTGCTTTCGGATCGCGGCGTGCTGGACCGTGGCCTGAAGGTCCGCACCCTGACGCTGCCGGACATTTTCCAGGACCAGGACAAGCCCGAGGTCATGTACGCCCAGGCCTGCCTCGACGCCGACGGCATCGCCCGCGCGGCCCTCAAGGCGCTAGGCATCGACGAGATCGCCGCCCGAGACGCCCGGGCCTAAGCATTCCGCTTAGTCGGCCTTCTTGCAGGCGTCGAGCAACTGCCTGACGTCGCTCAGTTTCACGGCAGGCATTTTCGTCGTCTCGCCGTAGGCCTTCATCTGGATCACGCCGGTGCGGGCGAACTCCCTGATCACGGTGTCGTTCAGGCCGACATTCATGGCGGTGACCTGCGCCCCGCCGTACATCTCCTCGCCCTCAGCCACGGCCTCATAGGCCTTGGACGCCGCGCCCGAGACCAGGGTCAGCCGGGTCATCTCCGTGCGCGCCTCCGCCGACGGTTCGCCGGGGATGGCGTGGTCGGCCCAGACCGAGGCCTGCAGCGTTCCCGTGCCGGTCTGGCAGACGAAGTAGTTGGCCGTGTCGTCGCTCTCGGGCACCGCATAGCTGAGGTGCGTGCCTTCCTCGGTCTGCCAGAAGCTCCAGACGTGGAGGTCGGGCGCAGCCGGCGTCGCGGCGGACGCCGGGGTCGTGGCGGCGGGAGCGGCCTTTTCGGCGGCGGCCGGGGCGGACTTCGACGGCGAGCAGGCGGCGGCCAGAATCCCGAGGGCGCTGGCGGCGATGATTGCGGTGGCTTTCATGGGTGCGTTCCTTGCGCTTAGCGGGCCTTGCGGCAGGCCTGGACCAGTTTGGCGGCGTCGGCCGGCCTGGCGGCGGGCATGTCGGACGACTGTCCATAGGCGGTCAGCTTGATGACCCCGGTGCGGGCGAATTCGGCCAGCACCGGCTCGTCGGCGGACAGGGTGGCCGTGACCTCGGCCCCGCCGTTCATCTCCTCGTCCTGGGCGTGAGCCCCGAATGCCTTCTCGATCGCGCCGGAGCGGATGATCATCTCGGTGGTGCCCTCGCCTCCTTCGCGGTTGGGTGTCACCTGGTGGTCGGCCCAGAACTCGGCCTCGACCCGGCCGGAACCGTCGGTGCAGCGGATGTAGTTGGGCGACCCCTCCCATTCAGCGGGCACGCCGAACAGCAGCATGCTCTCGCCGTCCTCGTGGCTGTAGCTCCAGGCCGGGGGCGGCGGCTGGTCGGGGTCGTCGGCGGCACGGGTCGCCCCGCTCCATACAACGGCTGCGAAAATCAGGACGGGCAGGATCGGTTTCATGGATCGATGTTCGCCGACCCTGAGGGCTGCGTCTAGGCGTGAACCGCAGGCCGCCTGTCCGCCCAGGGCCGGGCTTGCTCCAGCTGGTAGGCCAGTTCGAGCAGGATCCGCTCCTTGCCGATGTCGGCGGCGAAGTGCACGCCGATGGGCAGTCCGGCCTCGCTCCAGGCCAGGGGCACCGACATGGCGGGATTGCCGGCCACGTTGTTCAGTGGCGTGTAGCCGACATAGGCCCGCAAGCGCTCCAGGAGCGTTTCCCACGCAACATCGGGTGACACGAAGCCCAGGGCGGAGGCGGTGCTGTCCAGGACCGGCGTCATGACCACGTCGAAGTGTTTGAAGGCGCCCAGGTAGCTCCGGCCCGCCGCGATCAGGCGCCCGATCGAGGCGCCGAAGGCGTCCCCGCTGAGGCTGTTGCGCCGGGCGGCCAGGGCCAGGGTGAAGGGCTCCAGCGCCTTCTCCGCCACGCCGGGGCCCGCCTTGGCATTGACCGCCTCGACCACCTGGCGGCCGCCTTCGCCCCACAGGTTCAGGAAGTCGTCGGAGAAGGTCGAGGCCTCCATCGGCCATCCGGCCATGGGCTGGGCGTCATGGCCCAGCTGTTCCAGCAGCAACGCCGTCTGCTCCACCGCGTGCGCGACCTCGGGGCTCGGCCGGTGGCCCAGGGGGTCGATGAGCAGGAAGCCGATCTTCAGCTTGCGGCTGGACGGCCGCGAGATCAGGCCGACGGGCTCGTATTGCGCCTCGCGGTCGGTGCGCTCGACCGAGGCCAGGAAGGCGGCGGTGTCGCGCACTGTGCGGCTGACGCACAGCGACACGGACAGGTCGGTGGGCCCAAACGCTTCGCCGATTGACCGGCCGCGGCTGGTCTTCAGGCCGAACAGGCCGCAGCAGGCGGCCGGGATGCGGATCGAGCCCCCGCCGTCGGTGGCGTGGCTGAGCGGCAGGGCGCCCGAGGCGACGGCCGCGGCGGCCCCCCCGGACGAGCCCCCGCTGGAATGGTCCGGGTTCCAGGGGTTGCGGGTCGGAGCGAAGGCGAGGGGTTCGGTGGTAGGCAGGAAGCCATATTCGGGCGTTGCCGACTTGCCGATGGGGTTGAAACCCGCCGCGATCACGCCCGCCGCCCGCGCCTCGGTTCTGACGGCCGCGGCGATGCCCTGGGTCGCCCGACTGCCGTAGCGGGTGGGCAGGCCCTCCAGGTCGTTCAGATCCTTGATCAGAATGGGTGCGCCGGCGAACGGGCCTGGCGTGCCGTTCGGGGCGCCCGCGCGCGTCATCGCCCGCTCGAAATCGGGGGTGACCATAAAGTTCAGCTGGGGATTCACCGCCTTCACCCGCTCGATGGCGGCGCCGACGGCTTCCGCCGCGCTGATTTCGTGCCGGCGGATCAAGGCCGCCGTCTCGGTGGCGTCGATCCAGGTCAGGTCCCGGGCCAAGGCCGAGATCCTCGGCGACGCGGCGGCGAGCGGCGCGGCGGCCGCCGAGGCGAGGAAGGCGCGGCGATGCATGGTCATCTGGTCTGTTCCCCCGAAAGACCGCTCAACTAGGCTTCAGGCGAGGGTCAAGATCAAGCACCGCCCGATCAAACGCCGCACAGGCGCGCAAATCGCCAGAGCTTGGCGCGGTGGACGGCGTCCATGGCGATATCGCCGGTTCCTGCCTCGGTCTTCAGGCTGAGCTTGCCCGAGCGCACGAAGGCGACGAAAGCGGCGTCGGTGGTCTGGAAGCGCGCCACCACCGGCGTCGTGCGCGACCCACCGGCCGGGAAAATCGAGATCCTGGCCTGCCCGGACCCGGGCGTGCACTCCAGCACCGCCGCCAGGTTCCGGGTGTCGGGAATCTCATTGGCCAGCGCCAGCGACGCCCGGTCCTCATAGAGGGTCCAGGTCCAGCCGGGGCGAGCGAAAGCCAATGTGGGAGACAGCGCGGAAGCCAGGCTGAGGGCCGCGATCAACGGAACGATCAGTCGCATGGTCTCCCCCGATTATCAGGCAGTCGGGATCAGGCGGGTGGGCGCGAGTCAGGCTTCACAGTGGGCGAAGAATCGCTGGATGTCGCCCCTGGCCTTCACCGAGGCGTGCATGTCCGTGGACCGGCCGTCGGTGACCATTGCCAGGTCGCCCGTCTCGGCGAAGTTGTCCAGGGCCGCGTTGTGCAGCGGCGCGCGCGCTTCCATGTAGTGACCGCCGCTGTAGGGATCGGCTTCAGCCGGACCGGACAGGCTGAGGCGGCGCTCGCCTGAGGCCAGGACCATGACCGGCTTGTCGGAGGCCACGTCGCCCGAGACCGTGATCGCCCCGTCGCCGCGCTGGCAGGTCATCATGACGCCGACGAGATCGCTGTTGGGCTGGCCGTAGGCAAGCTTTGCCTCGTCGCCATAGACGGTCAGGTTCCAGGTCACGCCGGCGGGGGTCTGGTCGATGGTGTGGGCGAAGGCCGCGACGGAGCCGAAGCTCAGAATTCCGATTGCGATGGCGATGATCTTGCGCATGACCCGTACTCCGTTCGCTGTTGGAAACGCGGGGCGGAGCGAAAGGGTTCATGGGCTTGGAGCGCTGCCCGAGTTTTGTGGTGCTAATGTAACAGCGCTCGCCGCCGCCCTTACTGGGACGGGGTCATCCTCGCGTAAAAGGACATCCCCAATGCTACGTCCAGGACTTCCTTGCTTTCATGCTGGTCGAGGAACTGGCGGTCCCAGTCCACGCGGGCGGGCAGCTTGGGCAGGGTCTTGGGATCCATCTTTCCATCGACGACAAGCTGGGCGTACCGGAGAAACCCTCGCGTGAAGAGAAACTGTCGGGCGTCATCACCGGAAGGGTCGAGCCGATCGTAGGCGGTCCGTTCCTCCGGGCGTAGCTGCTCCACTCTCAGGGGCAGGCAACGGCCTTCCGCATCGACGCCGGGGAGGTCGGGCGAATGCACGGTCAGGGGTGCGGCGGCGGCCATCCGGGGCCGTGTCGCCAGTTTCATTCCAATGGCCACATCGAGTACGCCCGTCGCTTCGGATTGGCTGAGGAATTTGCGGTTCCAGTTGGCCCTGAGGGGAAGCGGCGGCAGGTTCGCCGGAGGAAGCTTTCCGTCTGCCACGAGCCGGGCGTAGCGCAGGAACCCGCGGGTGTAGAGAAACTGCCGGGCGTCGTCGCTGGGGGTGGCCAGCCCCGCGTAGGCCTCCCGTTCGGCGGGATCGAGTTGGTCAGCCCGCAAGGGTAGCGTGCGCCCTTCCGCGTCGAGCGCCGGCAGTTCCGGGTCGGCGGCCTTGGCGGAGAGGGGCAGAAGCAGAGCTGGGAGGAACGCGAGAACGGCGCGGCGAAGCATGACCGGACCCCCTGTCGCGCGGCCGAGAAGCCGCCGTTTCTGTGACCATCTCCCTTTCGAGACCCTTGGCAAGTGCAAAACGGCCCGGGACTGGGGCCCGGGCCATCGTGCAGCGTGGCGACGGTTATTCGGTCAGAACGGCGAGAACCGCTCCACCACG
>JANNVY010000355.1:0-1633 GCA_031408375.1 Pseudomonadota bacterium
AGATCGACGGCCGGACCCTGCCCGCTGCGCTGCCGGGGCCGCTGACCGCCCGTTTGCGGAGACTCTACGAGGCGCTCAAGGACGCCCAGGCGGCCCATGGATAGGCCGCCGATCCGCATCGCCATGTGGTCGGGGCCGCGCAACATCTCAACGGCCATGATGCGGTCGTTCGAGAACCGCCCCGATACGGCCGTCGTCGACGAACCCTTCTACGCGGCCTTCCTGGCCGGGACCGGGCTTGTTCACCCGATGCGCGACGAGGTGCTGGCGTCGCAGCCGACCGACTGGCGTGCGGTCGCAGCCGCCATGGCCGGGCCGGTCCCCCGGGGGCGGGCGGTCTTCTACCAGAAGCACATGACCCACCACATGTTGCCGGACTTCGGCCTCGACTGGACCGGGGCCTGCGCCAACGCCTTCCTGATACGCGACCCGGCCCGGGTGCTGGCCTCCTACGTAAAGAAGCGCGATCGGCCGACGCTGGCGGACATCGGCGTGGAACGGCAGGCCGAGCTGTTCGATCGCGAGGCGGACCGCCTGGGCCACGCGCCCCCGGTGATCGAGGGCATCGACGTGCTGGCCGAACCGCGCGCCGCCCTGACGCGCCTGTGCGACGCCGTGGGCATCCCGTTTTCCCAGTCCATGCTGGCCTGGCCCGCGGGGCCGCGTGACAGCGACGGGGTCTGGGCGCCGGCCTGGTACGATGCGGTCGAGCGTTCGAGCGGTTTCGAGATCGCCGGGGCCGAGGAGGATGCGCCCTTGCTGGACGCGGAACTGCGGCGGGTGGCGGACGCCGCGCGGCCCTTCTACGAACGGCTCATGGTCCACGCCCTGCGTTAGGACGCAAGGGTTTCCGTAGGGGCAGCCTGCGACGTTCGGCTTGGCTTGGACGCCGCAACGGGTTACGAGGCGGCATCCCCCATGGAGCGCTCAAGATGTCCGACCTGGCCACCATCACCGAAACCATCCGCAGCCGCGTCGGGTCCGACTCCGGCCTGGGCAAGACCGTCAAGATCGACCTCGGCGACGACGGCAAGATCTTCATCGACGGCGCCTCGACGCCGAACTCCGTCTCCAACGACGACGGCCCCGCCGACGCGGTGATCTCGATCACCAAGGAAGATTTCCTGGCCATGGCCTCGGGCGAGCTCGACGGCATGATGGCCTTCATGCAGGGCAAGCTGCGCGTCCAGGGCGACATGATGCTGGCCCAGCGCCTGGGCCCGTTGCTCAAGGGCTAGGCCCGCCTGACGCCTGTCTTCACGGGCGGCACGCTTGGCCGTCGTTCCGAGGTCGCCGATCCGGCTTGCCGGGTCCGTCGTCGCGTGTGCGATTGCGGATCGGCGGCCGGTGTGCGACCCGCCGCGCGGGTCGCGTGGCGAGACGCGGAATGAACACCTACCTTGTGTGTGCGTTGTGCGAGGCGAAGGGAGGGCGTCATGAGGTTGAAGGGGCAGCCGGCCGCGGTCATTGACCTCGCCGGACACAGCGAAACGAGCGATCGGCTGGACCGGTTCCGGGCCGTGCGCGTAGCGTCCCTGTCGCTTGCCCATACCCTGTCCGCCGAGGACCAGCAGGCCCAGTCGATGCCGGACGCCAGCCCGGTTAAATGGCACCTGGCGCACACCACCTGGTT
>JANNVY010000356.1:0-5969 GCA_031408375.1 Pseudomonadota bacterium
GAAGCTGATCAGCGTCTTCTCCGAGAACTTCGCCAAGGGGGTGCAGTCGCACCAGGGGGTGGTGGTGCTTTTCGATCCCGAGACCGGCGCGCCGGTCTGCGTGCTGCACGCGGGCGAGATCACCGCAATCCGCACCGCCGCCGCCAGCGCGGTGGCTACCGATGCCCTGGCGCGGCCGCAGGCGAGCCGCCTGGCCATCCTCGGCTATGGCGAACAGGCGGCGACCCATGCGCGGGCCATCTCGAAGGTCCGAAAGCTGGACCAGATCACCGTCTGGGGCCGGTCGCCGGAGCGCGCGCAGGCCTTTTGCGAGCGAATGGGCGCCGAATTGGACCTTCGGGTCAGCCCCCGCGCCGACGCTCGCGAGGCGGTGTCGGACGCCGACATCATCTGCACGGTCTCGGGCGCCGCCGAGCCGATCCTCAAGGGCGACTGGGTGGCGGCCGGGACCCATGTGAACATTGTCGGCTCCAGCCGCGCGGGCCCGGTGGAGGTCGATGACGCGCTCGTAGTCCGCTCGCGCTTCTTCGTCGACAGCCGCGAAGGGGTTCTGGCCCAGGGGGCAGAGTTCCTGGACGCCAAGGCGCGCGGCCTGGTCGGCGACGATCATATCGTGGGCGAGATCGGCGAGGTGCTGGCGGGCATGGTCGAAGGGCGGCGCGCGCCCGAGGAGGTCACGGCCTACAAGTCCCTGGGCCACATCGTCCAGGACCTCGCCAGCAGTTGGGCGCTCTACCGGGGACTGGAGAGCGTATGAACGAAAACGGGGCCGCGCTTGGCGGCCCCGTTCCCGGCTTGGTCTGTCGTCGCGGGTCTAGCAGCCCATGGCGCCGGCCGAGGCGGCGAAGCCGTCATCCACCTGCTTGCAGGCGGCGGCCAGGGCCGTCTGGTTTTCAATGGCCGCCCACGAGGCGCGGGTCTGCTCGGCCGAATTGCGCATCTGCTCGGCCGCCATCGGGTTGGCCTGGGCCAGCTTGGCGGAACAGGCGGCGACTCGGTCGAGGTAGGCGTTGCATTCGGCCGGGACATTGGCGGCGTTCGGATCGGTCGCAGCCGTCGTGGCGGCCGGAGCAGCCGCGTCGGCGGGCGGCGTTTCGGCCTTCTTCTGACAGGCGCTCAGCGCCAGCGCGGAACACAGGATCGCGGCAGTAAGAATGCGGACAGTAGTCATGATGACTCCCCTCTGGGTCCAGAATGCCGGCTGCGCCCGGGGGCGGAATGCGCACAGGCGCGCCGGCGGCGGGGATGATAAGGTCCGCGCCCGGGATGTCCATAACTGTGTTCGCCGAGCATTGGTCCGACCATTCGCCGGATCGCATGCCGCGGCAGCGCGTTAGGCTCCTGCAAGACAAGGGAGAGCGCCATGGGTATCGCACCGGATTTCGACTTCAGCGCCGATCGCGCACGGGTTCAGCGTCGGCTTGAGCGCGCCGGCAAGGCGTTGCGCGAAGCCGCTGGCGAGGCGGGCGCCCGCGCATTCGAGGAGTTCGAACAGGCCCGCGAACAGGCTGCCGACCTGGCGCGCATCGCCCGAAAGCGCGGCCGTGACGCCGCCCTGGTCGCGGCCTCCGAGGTTCGCCGTCATCCAGGTTCCTATGGCCTGGCCGCCGTGGTGGGGATCGCCGCAGTCGCCCTGCTGCTCAGCCCGCGCCTGCGCAAACTGGTGGCCGACATCGGCGAGGACCTTGTCGCCGAGATAAAACAACACAAGGGCTCGCTGCGACTCTAGGGCTTCGGCGCGGGTTTGGACGCCGGCTTCGGCGCCCGGGGCGCGCCCTTGGCGAACAGGCCGGCAAAGAAGTCGCCCGCGTACCAGCGCGGGCGCTCAGCCGAATCCGCGATTTCGCGCGCGATCAGCCAGTTCACCCGCGTGAACTTGGCGCCTGCGACCCAGTCGATAGCCTGCGAGATGTCATCGCCCGCTTCGTGATAGCGATGGACGCGGAAATCGCGGTCGGCGTCGGCGCCGGTCGTTGCGCCGGCCACGTCGTGCGGACCGGTCTTCAGGAAGATCGACGGCACGCCCCGGCGTACCAGGTTGTAGTGGTCCGAGCGGGTGAAGATGCCTTGCTCGGGCTGGGGATCGGGCGACAGAGTCACGCCCATGCGCGCCGCCGCCCGCTCGGTGATGGCGCCCAGGGTCGTGGATTCCGACCCGTAGGCGATGATGTCGCCGAAGTCGTAGGTCAGGATCGGCATGTCGATGTTCACGACGCCGGCGATCCGGCCGATCGGAACCGTTGGATATTCCGCGAAATAGTCCGAGCCCAGCAGGCCCTTCTCCTCACCCGTCACCGCCAGGAACAGCACAGAGCGCTTCGGCGCCTGGCTGGAGTCGACGAAGGCGCGCGCGGTCTCGATCACGGCCGAGACGCCCGAGGCGTTGTCGAGCGCGCCGTTGTAGATCTTGTCGCCGGTGTTGCCGGGGCGGACGCCCAGGTGATCGAGGTGCCCCATCACCAGCACGACCTCGTCCTTCAGCGCCGGATCCGAACCCGGCAGCATGGCCGCGACATTGGGGCTGTCCAGCAGGCGGTGGCTGCTGGAGATGTCGAAGGCGCCGCGGGTCCTCAGCACAAACCCGCGAGGCTTGCCGCCCGGCTTGTCCGCCTCGGCGCGGAGATCGGAGAGCGTGCGGCGGGAACCTGCGAACAGGGCCTCCGCGGCCTCGCGGTTGGCGCCGGCGGACGCCCGGATGCCCGGGGCGGAGACGTACGGCGTTCCGTCGGTTCGGACCCAGGTCATGCGCGGCAGGTTGGCGCCGGGAAGACGCTTGGCCCAGGGGAAGGCCTTCTCCGAAACATCGGTGTCGATGCCGATGAAGCCGACGGCGCCGCGATTGGCGGCCATCACCGGCTTCTCGCGGTTGAGGTGGGCGCCGATCTCGCTGGGCGTGCCCTTGGGCGTGCCAGACAGAGCCACCACGATCTTGCCGCGCACGTCCAGGCCCCGGTAGTCGTCAAAGCCGTTGGCCCGGTCGTCGAGCCCGAAGCCGACGAAGACAATCGGAGCGTCGAGGCGGGTCGCGGTCTCGAGCGCGCTCGGGGCCAGGATAACATCACCGGCATTGGCGAAGCTGCGCTGCCCGCCGGGGCCGGTCAGAGTCAGGGTCGGCGTGGTTCCCGCCGCCAGCGACCGCTCCTGCAGCCTAACGGTCTGGAACCAGGTCCCGTTCTCGCCGGCGGGCCGGAGCCCCAGGCCTCGGAACTGCTCGGCGACATAGAGCGCCGCCAGACGGTGCCCCCGCGTCCCGGTCTCGCGACCCTCCATCAGGTCGTCGGCCAGCAGCTCGACGTGGGCGCGGAAGCGTTCGGGACTAAAGGCGGGCTCGCCCGGGTCCGGGGCGGATCGGGCAGAAGCGAAGGACAGGGACGCCAAAGCGCCGGCGAGCGCCACGGCGCGAACGATCGGATGCATCAAACCCCTCCAGGTCAGCGGGCCATTTGAGGCGCGGACTGGACGCGCGTCACCTTAAGGATCGGCAAGATATTCAGGCGCGCGGCTCCACCACCGCGATCCCGGTCCCTGGCGCGCCGCCGGGCGGGTGCACGGTCATGTCGAGGTTCAGGCCGCGCAGGTCGGCGCCGTCGAGCGCCTTGCCTAGCAGCTCACGCAGGGGCTCGCGCGGCAGGTCCGAGCGGATGTCGAGGTACCAGGCGAATTCGTTGCGCTCGGGCCATTGCGCCAGCGCCAGCCAGGCAGCTTGCACGCCCGTGACGGGATGGAAAGCCTCGGCCAGGCGCATGATCAGGTCATCGGGGCGCTCGGTCGGCGAGCCAAGCATGACCTGGGTGTCGGCCTCGACCGTCCGCTCCACAGGCCTCCCGAGCAGCATGGCCAGGTCTTCCGGCGCCCAAAGCACACCGTACGGGAGGCCCGGGTTCAGCAGCAGCGGATTGTCGGCCACCAGGGCGATGAGGTCGGCGCCGCGCATGCCCAGATAGCGCGAGTCCTGGCCATAGATTTGTGCCACCCGCTCAGGAGCTGTGAAGACGGCGGTCGCGGCCTTGCCCCCCTCGATCGGGACCATGACCAGGGAGACCGTCTCGTCGGCCTTGAGGGTCCGCTCGCCGGTCGGGCCCGCGTCGGGCGAGACGGCGTAGAGCAGGGCCTCCAGCACCGCCTGAGTGAATCCCGGGCGCTGGTCGGGTTCTGTGGCGGCACGGATCAGCAGCCGCTCCAGATCGTTCAGCGGCTCGAACGGCGGGACGGCGGGGTCGACCATCCCCGGCTCAGGCCTTCTTCTGCTTTTTCAGCAGGTCGCGGATCTCGGTCAGCAAGGCCTCCGACGGCGTCGGCGCCGCCGGCTCGGCGGGGGCGGCGGCGTCCTGGGCGCGCAGGCGGTTGATGGTGCGCACGATCAGGAAGACCACGAAGGCGACCAGCAGGAACTGGACGATGGTGTTGATGAACAGGCCGTACTGGATGGCCACCGGATCGACGGCGGGGGTGGCCGGGTCGTCAGCCTTCAGCACCCACTGCATATGGGCGAAATCGACCTTGCCGATGAGCAGGCCGACGGGGGGCATGATGACGTTGTCGACGAGCGCGGCGATGATCTTGCCGAAAGCGGCGCCGATGATGACGCCCACGGCCAGGTCCACGACATTGCCGCGGATCGCGAACTCGCGGAACTCACCGAAAAACCCCCGGCCCTTTTCGGCCAAAGCCTTCACCGCCATGGGGTCTCCTTAAGCCTACGCGTCGCCCGACAGGTTCAGCCGCTCACGCAGTTCCTTGCCGCTCTTGAAGAAGGGCACGTGCTTGGCCGGGACCGAAACGCTCTCGCCGGTGCGCGGATTGCGGCCAGCGCGGGCTGGGCGCGAGCGCACCGAAAAGGCGCCGAAGCCGCGCAGCTCCACACGGCCGCCGTCGCTCAGCGCCGTGACCATGCCGTCGAGCACGACATTTGCCACGCGCTCGACGTCGCGATGGGTGAGGTGTGGATATTCCGCCGCCAGCCTGGCGATCAACTCGGACTTGATCATGCGGGGTCCCCTGCGCCTGAAAGGCGAAAATGGTCGAAAAACCCTGCAACAGCAAGGCAGAGAACGCTGTTCACCAAAGAAATCCGACGGTTTGCCAATTCCGCCAAGCCTTCAGGACCGAAGCTTGGCCGCAAAGTGACGCAGTGTGGAGTCCCATATTTGCGGATTCCTCGTCCAGCCGCCGCCGGGCGCCGCAACCGTGCCTGTCTCGACCGGCCGGCGGGCACACCCCGCCCTGAACCTCTTGATGGAATGCTGCGCCCGGGCGGACGGCTGTCAAGGATGGCCGAAGGCCACCAGCTTCGCTGGCGCGCTGCGCGCGTCCTTGACTGCCTTCCGACGCAAGGGCGCTATGCTCCGCCAAGAGGTTTGGGGCGCAGACGGGCAGGCTCTACTGCAGCTGACGATAGACCACGATTGATGCGCCAAGCTGCGCCGCTTCTGCCGCAGCCCGGACATGCTCCGGTTTCTCCAGTCGAGCCGGATCAAGCTTGCCAGTCCGGAGGATTTTCACTTCGGTCCACCCGTTGCGGCCTACAACCTTTTCGCTGACTTGCACCGCTTCATCGTTCGACGAAGCCCGGACAAAGACATTCAAAGCGTGACGGTCGCCCTTAACATAGGCGCCGCAGTCGCCCGCAGTCGCGTCAACCCGGGCTATGAATATCTCTGGCGTGTCCATGCCTTGCACTTACCCGTCCTGCCTGACCGCAGTCGCTCGCATCGGTACATCAGACTCCCAACCCAAACAAAAGCCCCGCCCGGTTTCCCGGACGGGGCTGATGTCTGCTTTAGGCCGCGGTTGCGGCCGTCGACCTATTCCGTGGTGGCCTTCTCGCGGAGCGCGGCGCCCAGAATGTCGCCCAGCGAAGCGCCGGAGTCTGACGAGCCGAACTTTTCGATGGCTTCCTTTTCCTCGACCATTTCCAGCGCTTTCACCGACAGAGACACCCGACGGGCGGCCTTGTCGATGTTGGTGAT
>JANNVY010000357.1:0-5677 GCA_031408375.1 Pseudomonadota bacterium
GGCGTCCATGAACGGCTCGCCCGTCATCGACGCTTGCAGGCCGAAGAACCAGACGTAGCGGCGCCCCGACGGATCGTCGCGGGTATCGAACAGTCCCAGGCCGAAGTGCTGTCCCAACAGGGCCTCCAGGTCGGTGAAGCCCCACTCACGCAGCAGCCCCACGCCGTAGGCGTCCAGCGCCTCGTCGCCGTACCAGCTGATCTGGCGCGCGCGGTCCTGAACCTCGACGGTGAAGCGGTCCAGCGCCGTGGTCTCATAGATCAGGGCGGCGCCGACGGGTTTCAGCACCCGGCGCATCTCGGCGATGACGGCGCCCGGGTCGCGCACCGTGGCCAGCAGGCCGTTGCAGAAGACCACGTCGAAACTGGCGGCGGGGAACTCCATTTCGGCCGGGTTGCCGACCACCTCGGGGTTGTCGCGCGGGAAGGCGTCGAAGGTTACCACCCGCCTGGCCCCAAAGGCGTTGAGCAGCACCTTGTCGGCGTGGTCGGGCCGGAGCGCCAGCACCCGCGCGCCGGCCATGGCGGCGTCGCTTCCGAAATGGGAGCGGAAGGCGCTGGCGAAGGCGCGGTGGCGTTCAACAGAACCGCACTTGGGGCAGCTGACCGAAGGGCGGCCCGGCAGGTCGCCGAAATGGCTGCGCGGCGTGTTGCAGATGGGGCAGGCATCGGCCGCGGATTCAGGCGCTGGCGCCGGGTTCGATTCGATTTGCTCCGCGTCCATTGGAAAAGGCTAGCGGCGGCTGGTTAACGAGAAAAGCCCGGGGATCGCTCCCCGGGCTCTTCTTCGTCCAGATCGACCCGGTCTTACGGGTTGATGTTGATCGTGGCGCGGCGGTTCAGCGGTTCCTTGACGCCGTCGCCGGTGGCGACCGCGGGCTCGCTTTCGCCCTTCCAGTCGACCGACAGGGCCGAGCCGTTGACGCCGAGGCCGATCAGGGTGTCGGCCACCGCCTTGGCGCGGCGCTCCGACAGGCGAACGTTGTAGGCGGCCGAGCCGGAGGTGTCGGCGTGGCCGGTGACGATGATGCGCGAGGCGCCGCCCTGCCGGGCGTAGGCCGCGGCCTCCTGGACCACCGCCTGGGCCTCCGGCGTCAACACATACTGGTCGAACGGGAAGTAGACAGTGAAGTCGCGCACCTCGATGGCCGGCGGCGGCGGAGCGGGGGGCTCCGGCGGCGGCGGCGGCGGAGGCGGCGGCGCGGAGGGAGGCGGCGGCGGGGGCGGCGGGGCCGAGCCGAAGGTGTAGCGCAGGCCCAGCGTCAGGGAGTGGTCGATGCGGTTGCCGTTGAAGGCGCCCACGTCGATGCCGCCCGGGGTGTCGTAGGAGACCGTCAGCTTGTGGCGCGCCCAGAGCGCCCGGTAGGTGAAGTCCAGATCCCAGTTGTCGGCCACCGCCCACGAGAAGCCGGCCAGGCCCTGGAGCGCGATGCCCAGGTCGTCGTCATTGATGGTGACGTCCTGGACCGCCGGTCCGACGCCGCCGTTGCCGACCAGCGAGCCGCGGATATCCGCGTCGATGCGGCTCATGCCGATGCCGCCGCCGATGAAGGGGTTGAAGCGGCTGTCGGGCATGAAGTCGTAATAGCCGTTGGCCATCACGGTCCATTGGTTGAAGTCGCCGCCGACCGGGTCGCAGGCCAGGCCGGTCTGGCCGAGCGCGCAAAGGCCGCGCGGATCGCCGGCGAAGCTGCGGCCGAAGACGTCGCTGACGTCGCCGGGGCGGTAGCCAAGCTCGAACTCGCCGCGCCAGCGCCAGAAGGGGCCGTCGAAGCCGCGGCCGACGCGGGCGAAACCGGCCCAGTCGTCGTCGGTCTCGAATTCCCACAACGCCCGCGAACCACTGGGCTTGTCGCGGGTGGATTTCCACAGGGTGGAATCGTTCGTGTGCCAGCCAAGGTCGACGGCGCCGTACCAGTCCTGGGCCGTGGCCCCGGACGCGGCGATGGACAGAGCCAGGAAGCTGACGGCTCCGAGCAGGTTACGCATGGCTTATCACTCCCCCAATTTCTTGAACGGGTTTTGGGCGGGCCCGGTCGTACCAGTCTTGCCGTGATAGGCGGCGGCAAACGTTGAGAACCGGTGTCCAAACACGCATAACGCCCCAACGGCGCCGCGGCCGGGAAGTTTCCGGCAGTCGAGGCGATTTTGTTCCCGATGGGCGCGCGGGCGCCGCCGAGTTACATTTGGGTCACAGATCTTGGGCTGCGGATTGGGAACGACGATGCGATTGATGATGCTCGGCCTGACTCTGGCGGTATCCCTGGCAGCCTGCGGCGAGCAGGCCCCACCCGCCGCCGCGCCGGCGCCCACCGTCGACACGCCCCGATCCCGCGCGACGTTCCAGCTCCGGTCGCGGCTGGGGGCAGAGCCGGCTCTGACCGGCCTTCGCCAGGGGACCGATGACGGCAAGGCGGTGTTGTGCGGCGAGGCGGTCGTCCCGGGCGCGGCGCCGACGCCCTTCGTGCTGCGCGGCGGCTACCTGGTGCTGCCGGGCGATGGTTCGCCCGAGCAGTTCGCCATGCTGCAGGCCATGTGCACCGAGACCGCGCCAACACCGTAACCCGGCGTAAACCATGGGCGCGCGAAACCATGGGCCATGGACCGTCGCCTGCTGCTCGCCTCCGCCCTGCTCGTCCCCGCGCTCGCCGCCGGGGAAGCCCACGCCGGTTCGGGCGGCAAGGAGCGCAAGAAGGCGGGCGGCGAGAACTTCGTGCAGATCCCGACCCTGACCGCATCGGTCCAGAAGGCCGCCGGACGCCGCGGCGTGCTGACCGTCGAGTCCGGGATCGACGCGGGCAATCCGGCCCGCCACGCCAAGGTGGTGGCGCTGCAGCCCCGCCTACGCGACGCCTACAACACCCACCTGTCGCGCTTCGCCGCGGCGTTGCGCCCCGGCTTCGCGCCGGACGCCGACCAGCTGTCGCGTGAGCTGCAGGCGATCACCGACCGCGTCATGGGTGCGGCCGGCTGCAAGCTGCTGCTGGGCACGATCCTGCTGACCTGACGCACTGGGGACACACACTCGCCGCAAGGGCGGTGGTGGTCCAGGCGGGACGGTGCGGCGAGTGTGTGTCCCCGCGTGCTGCCCGCTACTGCGCCGACATGCCCCCGTCGATCCGGATCTCGGTCCCGGTGACGAACTTGCTCTCGTTGGAGGCCAGGTAGAGGACGGCGTAGGCCACGTCGTCGGGCTCGCCGATCCGACCCATGGGAATGCCGCGCGAAAGCCGCTCATGCGCCTTGGCCTCGTCACCGCCGGCCATGGCGATGAAGGGATCCAGGATGGCGGTCTTGATGAACACCGGGTGGATCGAGTTGCAGCGGATGTCCCAGCCCTTCTTGGCGCACTCAAGCGCGATGGTCTTCGACAGGAGCCAGGCCGCGGCCTTGGAGGAATTGTAGGCGCCCATGCCCGGGGCCGCGAGCACGCCGGCCATCGACGAGATCACCACGATCGAGCCGGGCTGGTTCTCCCGCAGGTACTGAAGCGCGTGCTTGGTCCCCAGCATGATGGAATCGGTGTTGATCCCCGCCATGTGGCGCCAATGCTCGATCGAGCAGTCCTCGATCCACTCCAGGCCTCCGCCGATGCCGGCGTTGTGGACGAGCACGCTGAGGCCGCCCATGTCCTTGTTCGCGCGCTCCAGCACGGCGATCCAGTCGGCCTCGCTGGCCACGTCGTGCTCGTAGGCGAACGCCTTGCCCGGGTGCTCGGCGTTGATCGAGGCCGCGGTCGCCTTGGCCAGCTCGAAGTTGATGTCGGTGATCGACACCGTCGCGCCCTCGCGCGCCAGCATGCGGGCCATGGCCTCGCCCAGCCCCTGGGCCGCGCCGGTGATGAGCGCCTTCTTGCCGTCTACGCGTCCAGAATTCTTGGCCGTCATTGTTCCGCCGCCTCATCCATGAATTTCGCCATCGTCAGGTCCAGTTCCGTAACCCCGTTCGCGTCGTGGGTGGACAGCAACACCTCGACCCGGTCGTAGACATTGAACCACTCGGGGTGGTGATCCAGCTTCTCGGCCAGCAGGGCCACGCGCGTCATGAAGCCGAAGGCCCGGTTGAAGTCCCCCAGGCGGAAGGTCTTGGTGATGGCGTCCCGGTCGCCGGTCGCGTTCCAGCCGTCCAGCTGGGCGACCGCCGCGGCCGCGCCGATGCGCGTCTTTCGATCCATGCCAAACTCCTTGGGGGCGTCTCCTTGACTGGCGGCTTAGAGGGCGCCGCCGCGGGCGGCAAGGCCATCAATCAAGCTTCCGTCATCCTCGGGCGAAGGGGTCCCGGCCCCCTGGGCCGGGAGCCTGCAGACCCGAGGACCCAGCAGCGATCCCCTCAAAGCCGGGCGCCCAGCCACGCCTGCATCGATCTCGCGCTTGCTGGGTCCTCGGCTCGGCGCCCGCTGCGCGGGCTGGTCCGAGGATGACGGGTCATTTGGAGGGCTTGTAATAGGCCCGCGCCACCAGCCGCAGGACGTTCTGTTTCGGCATCACCCCCACCAGCCAGGCGAGGAAGGCGTTGGAGAAGCCCGGGATGACCACGGGCCGCTTGCCGCGGAAGGCGCGGAAGCCGGCGTCGGCGACCTGGTCGGCGGTCAGGGTGCGGTTGTCCGGCCGGCGTCGCGCCGTGCCGCTGGGGCCCAGCAGGGCGCGTTCCTGGAAGCCGGTCTCGACCGGGCCCGGGCAGAGCGCGGTGGCGTGGGCGCCCCGGCGCTTCAGCTCGTAGTCCAGCGCCTCGGTGAAACTCAGGACAAAGGCCTTGGAGGCAAAATAGACCGCCATACCCGGCCCCGGCTGGAAGGCGGCGGTCGAGGCTACGTTCAGCACCCCGCCCTTGTTGGCGATGACATCGGGCGTGAATCGCCGGGTCAGTTCGGTCAGCACCCGCACGTTCAGGTCGATCATCCCCAGCTGGTCGCCCAGCTCCGCATCGGCGAAGGGCGCCAGGATGCCGTAGCCGGCGTTGTTGACCAGCACCGCTGGCGACAGCCCGGCTGCACGCACGGCCTTCTCCAGCGCCACGCCGGCGTTGGGGTCCTGCAAGTCGACGGGGAAGATGTGCGCCTGCGCCTTCAGCGCCTCGCAACGCCTTGCTACCGCCGCCAGCTTGTCGGCCGTGCGCGCCACCAGGCCGACGTCGTAGCCCGCCTTGGCGAACCGCACTGCCAAGCTCTCGCCGATGCCGCCGGACGCCCCGGTGATCAGCGCCAGCGGGCGGGCTTTGGTTGGCTTGGCCATGGTTCAATGTCCCTTTGCCACCCCTGCGTTTGCGACGCGGGCCCAGGCCGGTGTCTCTTGGTTAGCATACTGCTCCGCCGTCCCAGGCGTCTCATGGAGGGCCTATGGCCGCCGCTCCGCGGCCGCGCGGAGCGCGATCCTTGACACGCCTGGGACGGCGGAGCCCCATCTCGGCAAGAGATGAAATCCGTATTGGGTTCGTGCGAACCCGATGTGACAGCCAATCCCCGTCACCCTCGGGCTTGTCCCGAGGGCCCGCCGTTCAGCTTGCAGAGCGCGCTGCCGGGGATGCGGAACCGGCAATCCCATTTCCGAACAATTCGTGCGACCGACGAGCGGGGCCTAAGGACCAGCCCCACGGTGGCCAAATAAATGGGGGCGGGGCGGTTTCCAAAGCCCGCGCACCCCCCCCCACCACCACATGCCCCCCCACCCAACAGCCCGCCC
>JANNVY010000358.1:0-1657 GCA_031408375.1 Pseudomonadota bacterium
GCCGACACCGACGCGGCGCTGAAGTCCAAGATCGCCGTGCGCGACCGTCTGCGCGACATGCTGAAGCGCCCCGGCAAGCTGGACGACGTGATGGAGGTCTCCGCCCAGCTAGAGCGGGTGCAGGCCGAGATCGACGCGGCCCAGTCGTCCCTGACCCAGCTGAACACCCGGGTCGAGGCGGCGCGGGTGAGCGTGGACTACGCGTCCATCGCGCCGATCGCGCCCGAGAGCGCGTTCCGACCCTTCAAGGGCGCGTCCACCGCCTTCGTGAAGACCTTCATGGGCGTGCTGGCCAGCCTGACCTGGATCGCGGCGGTCGCGCTTCCCTTCGTGATCATCTTCGGACCGGTGGTCTGGATGATCGCCAGCCGTCGCAAGAAGGGCGTGAATGCCGCGGCGGAGTAGCGCGAGCGGAGCCGGGACGTCGGGGACTGGACCTTCGTCCTGTCCCCGACAGCCGTCAGGCCGCAGCGTGGACCGGGGCCTGGCGGCGCACGAGGCGGCCGTAGTCTTCCATCAGGCCCAGCGACAGGGCGGCGGGCTTGAAGGTGTACTCGCCGATCTCGCTCACCGGGGTGACCTCGGCGGCGGTGCCTGTGACGAAGCACTCGGAGAAGGTCGACAGCTCTTCCGGCTTGAACAGCCGCACTTCGACCTCGATGCCGCGCGCCGCTGCCATCTCGATGATGGTTCGGCGCGTGATCCCGTCCAGGATGCCGTCGACTGGCGGGGTGTGCAGCACGCCGTCGCGGACGAAGAAGACGTTGGCGCCGGTGGCCTCGGCGACGTAGCCACGCCAGTCCAGCATCATGGCGTCGGAGTAGCCGTTCCGCTCGGCCGCCATCTTGGCCATCGTGCAGATCATGTAGAGGCCGGCCGCCTTGGAATTGGACGGCGCGGTCAGGGGATCGGGACGGCGCCACTTGGCCCATTCCAGCCGGATGCCCTTGGCCTTGGTCTCGGGGTCGAAGTAGCTGGGCCACTCCCAGGCGGCGATGGCCAGATGGGTCTTGGTCTTGAACGCCGAGACCGACACCTGCTCGGGCCCACGGAAGGCGACCGGGCGAATGTAGCAGTCCTCAAGGCCCGCCTTGGCGCAGGTGTCCTTGCAGGCCTGATCTATCTCGGCCACGGTGTACGGAATCTCGAAGTCCAGCAGTTCGGCGGAGCGGTGCAGACGTTGCGAATGCTCGGTCAGTTTGAATATCTCGCCAGCGTACATGCGCTCGCCTTCGAAGACCGAGGTGCCGTAGTGGAGGGCGTGGGTCAAAACGTGCGTCTTGGCGTCCCGCCAAGGCACGAAATCACCGTCTTGCCAGATCCAACCGTCACGATCGTCGAATGGAACGAACGACATTGAACGATTTCTCCCTGTTTGCAGTCCAGTTTAGCCGATGCTTGCCGACGCGCAACGCCGTCCGCAAAGGGACCATCTAGATGCTGACGCCTGACGCCAGCCAACGGCACCTGCTGGTCGTCGACGACGACGACCGCATCCGTGAGCTGCTCAAGGAATATCTGTTCAAGCACGGTTTCCGGGTCACCGGCGCGGCCGACGCGGCGGCGGCGCGGCGGCTGATGGAGTTGCTCGACTTCGACATGCTGGTGGTCGACGTGATGATGCCCGGCGAAGATGGTTTCAGCTTCACGAAGTGGG
>JANNVY010000359.1:0-3247 GCA_031408375.1 Pseudomonadota bacterium
CAACGCCGACTGTCGCGAGCGGCGCGGCCAGGCGCGTCAACGCGGTGTAGATCAGCATGAGGCCGAGGTTCGCAGGCCACCGTGACCATCGTCCTCGCTCCAGCCGGCGGCGCGGGGCCACAAGCTCCAGGACCACGATCAGGGCGAAGGCCGTCGCGAAGGCGGCCAGGCGTAGGACGCCTTCGTTGGCCGCGAGATCGGCGCCCGACATCAGGAGCGGGTCACAGGCGGTCGAGCGCCTGTTGCAACATCTCGCCCACCTGGCGGGCCTTGGCGGACAGGTCGGCGTTGCCGATCGCCTGCATCGAGGCGGCCGGGTCGATGGCGGCGACTTCGCAGCGGCCGGGCGAGAGTTCCTGGACCACCACATTGCAGGGCAGCATGGTCCCCACCTTGTCCTCGATGCTGAGCGCCTCGAACGCCATCCGTGGATTGCACGCGCCCAGGATGACGTAGGGCCGGAAGTCGACGTCGAGCTTGGCCCTGAACGTCTGGCGCACGTCGATCTCGGTGATCACGCCAAAGCCCTCCAGCTTCAAGGCGTCGCGCGTCCGCTGCACGGCCGCGTCGAAGTCCAGGTCCAGGGTTTTCGAGAAGTAGTAGCTCATGGCCCGTTCCTTCCGGCAGCGGCGGCCCGTGGGGCGGCGCTCGCGCGCTACTTCCGGCGGCGCGCCGCGATGATATAGCTCACCCGCCGGCCGACGTGGCAGCGGTCGTCGCAGGACTCCTCGACCACGATGCGAATCCGCCCCAGGTCGAAGGTCATTTTCCCGACCGTCGGGTCCCAGACGCTGGGCGTCGGGGCGTCGCCGAGACAGGCGCCGGTTTCCAGGGCCAGGTTGTTGGCGGTCAACTCGGGCGGCGCGAGATTGCGCGAACAGGTCACGGTCCGCGCCTCGTCGATGATCATGATCCAGCAGTGACGGTATCCCGGGATCACCTGGGTGGACCATTCGCCTGTTCCGTAGCCGGCCGGGGTTTCCAGGGATCGGAACGGGATCGGCTCGTCGGCGGCGGCGATGATCGCGTCCAGCGCGGTGCAGAAGCCAGTCGGCGGCGGCGCGGGCTCGGCCCCCGCGAGGGCCAGGGTGAAGAGCAGGGCGGCTGGCATGGCGGGCTCCAAAAGCGCGGCGACGCGCCACTAGGCCGCGTTCGTCCGCCGTGACGCAAGCGCGGTCTTCCTGTATGGGTCCGCGCCCCCGAGAGTGCTGCATGTCCGACGTAATCTCAAAAACCGCGCCGAAGGTCGGCTTCGTCAGCCTCGGTTGCCCCAAGGCGTTGGTGGATTCCGAGCGGATCCTGACCCGTCTGCGCGGCGAGGGCTACGAGATCTCGCCCACCTACGAAGGCGCCGACGCCGTGGTGGTCAACACCTGCGGCTTCCTGGATTCCGCCCGCGACGAGAGCCTGGACGCCATCGGCGAGGCCATGGCGGCCAACGGCAAGGTGATCGTCACCGGCTGCCTGGGCGCCGAGGCCGACATTATCCGCGCCCGCTTTCCCAATGTCGCGGCCATCACCGGCGCCCACGAATACGACCAGGTGATGGAAGCGGTGCATGCGGCCCTGCCGCCGCCGCCGGCTGACCCGTTCCGCGACCTGGTCCCACCCCAGGGCATCCGCCTGACGCCCAAGCACTTCGCCTATCTGAAGATCAGCGAGGGTTGCGACCACAAGTGCAGCTTCTGCATCATTCCGTCGATGCGCGGCGGGCATGTCTCGCGGCCCATCGGAGAGGTGCTGCGCGAGGCCGAGACCCTGGTGAACGCCGGGGTCAAGGAACTGCTGGTGGTCGCCCAGGACACCTCGGCCTACGGTCTGGATGTCCGCTACGAGCCCGGCGAGTGGCGCGGGCAGCAATGGAAGGCCAACCTCGAGGACCTGGCCCGCGGCTTGGGCGAGCTCGGCGTCTGGACGCGGCTCCACTACGTCTATCCCTATCCACACGTGGACCGGGTCATCCCGCTGATGGCCGAGGGCAAGATCCTCCCCTACCTCGACATCCCCTTCCAGCACGCCTCGCCGAGCGTGCTCAAGGCCATGAAGCGGCCGGGCAACCAGTCGAAGACGATGGACCGCATCCGCGCCTGGCGCGACATCTGCCCCGAGATCGTCATCCGCTCGACCTTCGTGGTCGGCTTCCCCGGCGAGACCGAGGACGACTTCCAGTTCCTGCTGGACTGGCTGGAAGAAGCGCAGCTCGATCGCGTCGGCGCCTTCGCCTACGAGAACGTCCACGGGGCGGCCGCCCAGGCGCTGCCCGACCACGTGCCCGAAGCGCTCAAGCAGGAACGCCGCGAGCGCTTCATGCTGGCCGCCGGCGCCATCAGCGCGGCGAAACTGCGCAAGAAGGTCGGCCAGACGATCCAGGTGCTGGTCGACGAGGTGCGTCCCGACGGCATCGCGGTCGCCCGCTCAAGGGCCGACGCCCCGGAGATCGACGGCAATGTCTTCGTCCGCGGTGCAGCCCTGAAGGTCGGCGACTTCGCCGAGGTGAAGGTCACCCGCACCGCGGCCTACGACCTCTGGGCCGAACCCGCCTGCGGATCGGGCGGCAAGGGCGCGCTTCGAACGGCGCCCATGCTGGGGGTGCGCCCCGGCATGCGGCGGGTGATCTCGAGAACCTAGCGCCGCACAGGGACCGGCCGGTCGCTCACCTCGACGCCGGGTTGCGAAGGCGGTTCGCGGGCGCGGCGCCGGTTCGCCTGCCGCAGTGCGGGATCAACTGTCGTGAAGCGCTTCGCCGTGTTCGGCCAGATCGAGGCCGACCATCTCCGAATCCCTCTCGACCCGAAGGCCGACGGTCAGCTTCAGACCCCAGAGGATGGCGAGGGTCGCGACCGCGCTCCACGCGACCACCACCAGCGTGCCCCACAACTGTGGCCAGACCGCCGCGTCGGCGCCGAGCGGATTGATGGCGCCGGTGGCGAAGACGCCTGTCAGGACGGCGCCCGCCAGTCCGCCCGCTCCGTGCACGCCGAAGGCGTCGAGGCTGTCATCATATTTCAGCAGGCGCTTCAGCCACACCGCGGCGCCGTAGCAGACACCGCCACCGATCAGGCCAATCAGGAAGGCGCCGCGGGGGTCGACGAATCCCGCCGCCGGCGTGATCGCCACGAGGCCCGCCACGGCGCCAGTCAGCATGCCCAGCAGCGTCGGCTTCTTGCGCTCGATCCACTCGAACAACATCCAGCCGAACACACCGGTGGCCGAGGCGATCAGAGTATTGATCAGCGCCGTCGCCGCC
>JANNVY010000360.1:0-3374 GCA_031408375.1 Pseudomonadota bacterium
TTCGCGCGCCTCGGCCGGATCGGCCGACGAGCGGATGGTAGCGATGAATTCGTCGATATTGGCCACCGCGATGGCCAGGCCGACCAGCACGTGGCCGCGGTCGCGGGCCTTGGCCAGCTCGAACTTGGTGCGCCGGACCACGACCTCCTGACGGAAGTCGAGGAACAGGTCGATCAGCTCGCGCAGCCCCATCTGGCGGGGCCGGCCCTTGTCCAGCGCCAGCATGTTGACGCCGAAGGAGGTCTGCAGCGCCGTGAAGCGGTAGAGCTGGTTCAGGATAACGTCGCCGGCGGCGTCGCGCTTCAGCTCGACTACCACGCGCATGGCGGTGCGGTCGGACTCGTCGCGGATGTCGCTGATGCCTTCCAGGCGCTTGTCGCGCACCATGTCGGCGATCTGCTCGATCATCGTCGACTTGTTCACCTGGAAGGGGATCTCGGTGATGATGATGGCTTCGCGATCCTTGCGGATCGTCTCGACCGAGGCCTTGCCGCGCATGATCACCGAGCCGCGGCCTGTGGCCAGCGCCTGGCGAGCGCCCGTGCGGCCGAGGATCTCGGCGCCGGTGGGGAAGTCCGGACCCGGAACAATGTCGAGAAGCTTGTCGTGGTCGATCTCGGGATCGTCCAGCACGGCCAGGCAGGCGTCGACGATCTCACCCAGGTTGTGGGGCGGAATGTTGGTGGCCATGCCCACGGCGATGCCGCCGGCGCCGTTCACCAGCAGGTTCGGGATGCGCGAGGGCAGCACCATCGGCTCGTTCTCGGAGCCGTCGTAGTTGGGCTGGAAGTCGACCGTGTCCTTGTCGAGGTCGGCGAGGATGGCCTCGGCCGCCTTGGTCATGCGCGATTCGGTGTAGCGCATGGCCGCCGGCATATCGCCGTCGACCGAGCCGAAGTTGCCCTGGCCGTCGATGAGCATGAGGCTCATCGAGAACTCCTGGGCCATGCGGACCATGGCGAAGTAGACCGACTGGTCCCCGTGGGGGTGATACTTGCCGATCACGTCACCGACGGTGCGGGCGGACTTGCGGTAGGCCGCCGAGGACGAGAACCCGTTCTCGTTCATGGCGAACAGGATCCGCCGGTGAACCGGCTTCAGCCCGTCGCGCGCATCAGGCAGCGCCCGGGCCACGATCACGCTCATGGCGTAGTCGAGATATGAGCGCTTCAGCTCATCTTCGATGGCAATGGAGGCGATGCCCCCGTGCGGGGTCGGTGTGGTTTCGTCGTTCAAGGGAAACTATGAAGAATCGCAGCGAAAATGCCGTTCGCGAGTGTTAGCATCCGGGGGTCGCGGGGGCAAAGAATCCCGGCCCCAAACAAGGATTTTCAACATGTTTCTGCGCACCGTTTCGGCCCTTGCGATCCTGACCTGCGCCATAGCCTCCCCAGGCATGGCCCAGCCGGCCCCGGCGACGCCGCCCGCCCCGGCCGCGGCCCCCGCAGCAGCCCCCGCCGAAGTGCGGATCGCCCAGGCCGGAACCCTCGCCCCCGGCGCGGTCGCCGACATCAAGGACGCGACCGGCAAGACCATCGGCCGGGTGTTCTTCCATGATGGCCCGCGCGGCATGCTGCTGCGCATCGAGGTGGGCGGCATGCCCCCCGGCTGGCACGGAATTCACTTGCACGACAAGGGAGTCTGCACCGCGCCTGACTTCGCTTCGGCCGGCGGCCACATCAATCCGGGGCGCAAGTCCCACGGCCTGCTGCACGCCCAGGGCGCCGAGGCCGGCGACCTGCCCAGCTTCTTCGTCGGCGCCGGCGGCATCGGCCGCACCTCGGTGTTCACCGACCTGGTCTCGGCCAAGGGGATCGGCGGCCGACCCGCCTTGCTCGACGCCGACGGCTCGTCGGTGGTCATCCACGCCGCCCCGGACGACCAGTCGAGCCAGCCCACCGGCGGATCAGGCGCCCGCATCGCCTGCGGCGTGATCGTTGCGCCGCCGGCTCCGGCCGCGCGATAACAGCATTGCAACTGCGCCGGGGGGCCGCCTGAATGAGACCGAACGCCATAACCGAACGCTTGGGCCGCGCCTGGGCCGGGTTGCCGCTGTTGGTGGCCATGACGCTGTGCGTGGCGGTGTCCGGCTGCGCCAGCCTGAAGGGGTTGATCGGGGGCGCGCCCGCGCAGGCCCAGCCGACCTCGATCGCCTCGCCCTACCGCGCCGCGCCCGCCACGGGCGTGGTCGAGGCCTGGTCCGGCCCGGTGGAGGAGGTCCGCAACCCCGAGCCCCTGACGATGTACCGGGTCTATGGCGGCGACGCGCGCCAGCTGGGGGCCTGGCTGTCGCCCGTGAAGCCCGTCTCGGGAGCACAGGTCCGCGCCGACCTCGCCTTGCCGCCGCAGAACACGGCCCAGTTCGTCAGCGAGGTCACCGTCCCGACCGGCACCCTGATGCGGCGCGGGACCGCCGCGCCCGCCTTCGGCCAGCCCGGCGGCGGGCCTCAGGTGCAGCTGATGGAGCTGATCCCGCCGGCCAGCTTCCACGAACCGCAGCCGCTGGACCCGGGCTGAGGTGAGCCAGCGGTTTGACCTGACCGGCGGGGACGTCGTCGACCTGACCGATTACGAGGCGGGCGATCCGCCGGGCGTGGTGCGTCGCCTGGCGCCCTGGGGCGACGCGCGCTGGAGCGTCGCCGGACCCGAGGGTGATCCCTTCGTGGATATCAGCCTGCTGGGCGACGAGGTGCTGGCGACCAGCTGGCAGGGCATGCTGCACCGGATCGGGCTGGACGACGGCGTCGTCCGGTCGGTCGCGTTCGTGAAGTAGGCCGGCCTAGCCCGGCAGCATCAGGACCAGCATGGCGACCACGGCGGCGGCCATGATGGCGGTGGCCAGCCAGCCCAGGATCCGCTGGCTGGCGGTTGCCACATAGGCGCCCATCTGGCGGCGGCGCGAGGCGACGATCATCATGGCCGCCATCAAGGGCACCGAGATCACCCCGTTCACCACTGCGCTCCAGTAGAGCAGCTTGATCGGGTCCAGCGGCGAGAACACCACGCCCAGCGCCACCACCATGACGAAGACGATCACGGCGTAAAAGCCCTTGGCCTGGCCGGGCTTGTACTCCAGCCCGGTCTTCCAGCCGCGCAGCTCGCCCACCGCATAGCCCACCGATCCCGCCAGCACCGGCACCGCCAGCAGGCCGGTGCCGATGATGCCCAGGCTGAACAGCAGGAAGGCCAGCGGCCCGGCGATCGGCTTCAGCGCGGCGGCCGCCTCGGCCGACGACGCCACGTTGGTGATCCCCGCCGCGTGCAGGGTCGAGGCGCTGGTCAGGATGATGAAGAAGGCGATCAGGTTGGCGAACCCCATGCCGATGATGGTGTCCCACTTCATGCGCTTCAGCTCGTCGCGGGCGACCTCGTCG
>JANNVY010000361.1:0-1810 GCA_031408375.1 Pseudomonadota bacterium
GAGGTCTTGCGGACCCAGCGGTCGAAGGGCGGCGGGTTGGCGTCGCCGCGCGTGGCCCAGAAGTAGCGCGACACCTCCCGATCCCACGGATTGCGCACGATGGTGACCTTCAGATAGGCGTCGAAGACCTCCGCCCCGACGGCGCGGCGCACATCCTCGGCGTTCATGTGCTCGTGGAATTCCGTCCCGGCGCGCGGGCCGCGCTTGCCCAGCAGCAGCAGCAACGGCGCGGAGGCGGCGCGGCGGGCCTCGGGAATCTCATAGTTCTGGGCCTTCACCGCCCCGCGCAGCTTCTCGTCGTCTTCAGTGAGCGGGGTAACGATGTCGTCGGGACCGCAGATCTGCGACAGCGCCAGCTCAACGCTCGTCCCGCCCGTTTTCTGGGTCTTCAGCAGGATGAAACGATGGAGGTGCGAAACGATCACGCGCGGGTCCTTGGGGTCCGGACTGATAGAATCGACCGGGCATGGCGCGCAACTGCCGCCGATGACGCTTCCGGCCCCGCGTTGGCGGCCTGTTAACCAGCCGCGACGATCCTGCACGCAAGAAACAGGCCACGGGGAAGAGAGTTGCTCGGTCAGAGACTGGAATTTCGGCAGGGCCAGTCACTGGTCATCACGCCGCAGCTGCAGCAGGCGATCAAGCTGTTGCAGCTCTCGAACCTCGAGATCGAGGCCTATGTCGAGGCCGAGCTCGAACGCAATCCGCTGTTGCAGCGTGATGAGAGCGAAACCACCACCCAAGGCGAGGCTCCGGCGGCCGAGACCGACAGCCGCGAACTTGAATTCACTGCCGAGGACGCCGGCGCGGCGCGCGAGGCGGTGGATGCGCGCGAGGACGACCTCTACGGCGACTCTTCACCGGCCGACCAGGCGGCGGACGCCGCGGCGGTAGGCGCCGACACAGGATCGGATGTCGGCGGCGGCATCGACTGGAGCCGCGCCGGCAAGGGCGGATCGTCGGAGGCCGACGGCGACATCTTCGAGCGCCTGTCCAGCCGCGAAAAGACCCTGACCGAACACCTGACCGAACAGGCCTCCATGGCCGGGTTCACCACCGCCGACCACGCCATCGCCATCAGCCTGATCGACGGGGTCGACGAGGGCGGCTACCTGCGCGTCTCCTGCGATGAGACCGCCGAACGCATGGGCTGCGAGGTCGCGCGCGTCGAGGCGGTGCTGGCCCGCTGCCAGGGCTTCGAGCCCACCGGCGTCATGGCCCGCTCGGTGCCCGAGTGCCTGGGCCTGCAGCTGAAGGAAAAGGATCGCTTCGATCCGGCCATGGCGGCCCTGCTCGACAACCTCGAATTGCTGGCCCGGCGCGACCTGACGGCGCTGCGCAAGGCTTGCGGCGTCGACGACGAGGATCTTCGCGAGATGATCGCCGAGCTGAAGGCGCTGACGCCCCGTCCGGGCGCGGCCTTCGGGGCGGAGGCGGTCCAGGCCGTGGCGCCGGACGTCTTCGTTCGCGAGGACCCGGCCGGCGGCTGGCGCGTCGAACTGAACGGCGACACCCTGCCCAAGCTGTTGATCGACCAGCGCTACCACGCCCGCGTCGCCTCTGCGGCGCGGTCCGATACCGAAAAGACCTTCGTCCACGAGTGCCTGGCCTCGGCCAACTGGCTGGTAAAGAGCCTCGACCAGCGCGCGCGCACTATCCTGAAGGTCTCATCCGAGATCGTCCGCCAGCAGGACGCCTTCCTGGTCTTCGGCGTCGAGCATCTGCGGCCGCTGAACCTGAAGACCGTCGCCGACGCCATCGGCATGCACGAATCCACCGTCAGCCGGGTGACCTCCAACAAATACCTGAT
>JANNVY010000362.1:0-2766 GCA_031408375.1 Pseudomonadota bacterium
TTCATCGGGCCGGCGAACACCAGCACCGACAGGGCCGAGGCTTGCGGCCCGGTCAGCCCCGAGGCCGCGTCCTGCTTTCGCAGCCGGCGGAGCAGGCGGATCGCGGCCGAATGCAGGCGGTCGGCGACTTCCGCAGAGTCGGGGTTGACGGCTACGTCGATCATCTAGTTAGTTTAGCTAACTACTTTCCCCGCGCAATCCGAGAGGCGACCCATGTCGGAGATTTCCAGCGGAACCCTGGCCGGCCGCGACGTCGTGCAGGTGTTCCTGCCCTGCACCGAACTGGCGAGATCTGTCGCCTTCTACAAGGACACCCTGCGCCTGCCGCTGCTGTTCGAGACCAACGGCATGGCCTTCTTCCAGCTGGGCAACCTGCGCCTGATGCTGGGCGAGTTGCGCGAAGGCCAGCCGCCGATGGCCGGTGGCGGCATCTACATCGACGCGCCGGACCTGCCGGCGGTGGTGCGCAACATGGAGGGGCGCGGAATCGAATTTCGCGGCCCGGCCCAGGTGCTGCAGCAGACCCCGGAGGGCGACCTGACCCTGCGCAGCCTTCTGGACCCGGACGGCAACCTGGTCGCCCTGATGGGGATGGTCCGCCGGGGCGCCTAGACGTCCTCGATCGCTTCGGGTCCCGGCGCCTCCAGTTCGGCGTCGCGCTCGGACCGGCGCGCGCCGCGGCCCCGGCGGAGGGCCCGGACCGGGCGCCGGGCGCTGTCCTGGATCAGCTTGCGGAACTCATCGCGTTGCTCATGCACCGAAGCGAGGACCAGTCCCATAGGGATGCCGAGGTCGATCAGGGTGTTCTCAGCCAGTTGCAGCGCCGCTTCGGTGGTCTCTGGCACGGCGTCGGTGACCCCCAGCTTGTAGAGGGTCGCGGCGTGAGCGGAGTCGCGGGCGCGGGCGACGATGATCAGGTCCGGACGGGCCGCGCGGGCGGCGCGGACCACCTCCTCGACCTTCACCGGCGCATCCATGGTCACGACCACGGCGGGCACGGTGTCGACGCCGCACAGTTTCAGGAACTCACCCCGGCCGGCGTCGCCGTACCAGATGGTCTGGCCCAGGGCGCGCTGATCGGCCACCAGTCGAGCGTCGGTATCGATGGCGACGAACGGGATGCCGTGGCGCTTGAGCATCCGCCCGACCAGCCGCCCCACCCGGCCGAAGCCGATGATCAGCACGCGATCGCCGGCGGGCTCGGGGGTCTCGTGCAGCAAGGCCGGCAGCTCGCCCTTCGGCACCCGCCTGCCGAGCCGCTCGGCCAGCCAGGCCAGCACCGGGATGAAGAAAAGCCCCACGGTGGCGGCCACCAGAACTGCCTGGGCGAAGGCCGGGTCGAGCAGCCTGTGGCCCATGGCGGTGTCGACAATGACGAAGGCGAACTCGCCCGCCGGCCCAAGCACCATCGCCGTCTCCAGCGCGGTGCGGGGCGGGAACTTGAAGGCGCGGGCCAGGCTGAAGATCGTCGCGGCCTTGATGATCACCACGCCCAGCAGCAGCAGGAACACCGTCAGCGGCGACTGCAACACCGCGTCGAGGTCCAGTTGGGTGCCGACCGAAACGAAGAACACCCCCAACAGCAAACCCTTGAACGGCTCGATGGTGTGCTCGACCTCCCGCCGGTACTCCGTCTCGGCCAGCAGCACCCCGGCGACCAGGGCGCCCAGGCCCATGGAAAGCCCGGCAACCGCGGCAGACAGGCTCGCGGCGATGACCACGAACAGGCAGGCGGCCAGGAACAGTTCGTTGTTGCCCGACCGCGCCACCGAGCGAAACAGGGGCCGCAGCACCAGCCGCCCGGCCGCCACCAGGATGGCCAGACCCGCTGCCGCTGGAACCAGAGCCAGCAGGCCCGGGGCCCAGGCGCCGCCGGCTGCGGCGGCGGCCAGCACCGCGATGGTGATCAGGATCGGGGCGACTGCCAAATCCTGGGCCAGCAGGACGGAGAACACCGCGCGACCCATGCCGGTCTTGACCTTCTTGCGCTCCGCCAGCACCGGCATGACGACGGCGGTGGATGACAGGGCCAGGGCCATGCCGATGATAACGGCGGCCAGGGGCGGCTGGCCCAGCAGCATGGCCACCCCGGCCAGGGCCGCCGAACAGAGCGCGACCTGCAGCAAGCCGAAGCCGAAAACCAGCTTGCGCATGGCCTTCAGCCGTTCCCAGCTGAGCTCGAGGCCGATGGTGAATAGCAGGAAGGCCACGCCAATCTCGCCGAGACCGCGGATCTGGTCGGGGTCGTCGATGGTCAGGTATTTCAGCCAGCTGATTTCGTCGGCCAGGCGCCCGAATCCGTCGGGGCCCAAGGCCACACCGGCGGCGAGGAACCCCAGGACCGGACTGATCTTCAGCCGCTGGAAAAGCGGCACCACAACGCCTGCCGTGGCCAGGAAGACGACCAGATCCTTGTAGTCCGACGCCGCGACCTCGCCCGCCATCCGTGAATCACCCCCTCGACCGTGAGCCCCCAGCCTAGCGCAAAAAGTCGCAGCCCTTCGCGCGTAAGGGGAAAATTGCGGACATGAACGATAATTAAGGCGGCGCGGAACGTGGTTCTGGGGCAAATTCGCCGCCTCATTCCGCCCACGGGCGTGACTACGGACCCTCCGAGGAAATTTCCCCCATGAAGAAGATCTGGCTTTGCGCCGCGGCAGCCGCCGCCCTGGCGGTGGGCGCGTCCGCCCAGGCTCAACCCGGGCATCCGTGCCTGGACGCCACCTGCAACACCGTGGCGCTGTTCGACACGCCCGCCGCGCCCGC
>JANNVY010000363.1:0-3131 GCA_031408375.1 Pseudomonadota bacterium
CGGCGATGTCGCGGGCCTTGCGCCAGGCGCCCGGCTCCTTGCCGCGACGCATCGAGCCGTCGCAGACGAAGCTGAACTGGCAGCCGACCCGGCGCGCGGCGCCCTGGTAGACGACGCCGCAGACAGTCTTGGGGTAGGCGGGGTGGCGGGCGCGGTTCAGGACCACCTGGGCCACCGCCTGCATGCCGGTCGTGCCCTCGCCGCGGGCTTCGAAATAGACGGCCTGGGCAAGGCAATCGAGGTCGCGCGAGTCATCCAGCGCGCCAGTCATCCGGTAGGGCTGGGCGCCGCCGGTCGAAAGGGTCATCGAAGCGCGCAACAGGCGCGTGGTCCCGGCCGGACGGTCATCGGCGCGGCGCTTCTCGTCCATCCGCTCGAGGCGGGCGGCCATGCCGGTGGCGGCGCGGTCGCGCGCGGCGGCGCCGGCGACGGCGTAGCGGTCGTGGCGCTCGGCGATGGCCTGGGCGCTCTCGTCGAGACCGCCGGCGGCCTCAAGCAGGGAAACGGTGGAATAGTCGGCTTCAGCGGCCACCGAGAGGCGCTCGGCCTTGGCCTTGACGGTCATCGTACGCGCCAGCGATCCGCCCATGTAGGCGGCGCCCAGGGCCAGGGCGGCCAGGGAACCGATTACGGACGCGCTGACGAGAGCGCGCAGGGGCGCACGCGCCTGCGTTTGAATGGTCAAAGCTCTCTAGTCCTCTACGGCGAGGGCGACGATGCCCCCCACTTTTCCTGCCTTCAGGCCGATATTCTCGAGGCCGTCTGGAAGGCGGGTATCCGGTCGATCACGGTTACGCTCGTTCCCGGTAGGCGCGGTCTATAGCCAGCCGAATGTGGCGTCAATGTGATCGATTCGCAAGTCTCTGCTGCGATGCAGCATAAATCCCTTGAAAGACAACGCCCGCAGGCCGCCGCTAATTTGTGCGAGTGCAGCATAACCAACAGCGTCGTAAGAATATCGGCAAGGTCTGAGCATTTTCTGAACACCCGGCTTCCACTGCTGTGAGTGACCTATGGAAATCATGGGTGCGATTCTACAAAGCTCAATTCATCTCTAGCGTCGGCCCGGCCGCCAAGCGTTGCCGTGGAAGGGTTTGCGATCGGCGGGGCCGGGCCGGCCGGGCCGGCGGTCCGCAACGCGGGGCGAGCGTCGCCGCAACCATCGCCTTGCGCGGCCCTGACCTTGGCGGCATGGTCTCTGCGACCTTGATGGAGACGGCCGTGAAAACCTTCAGAACGCTTGGCTGCGTGGCGATGCTGCTGGCGGCGGCGAGCCCGGCGCTGGCGGCGGACCAGATTTTCCACCCCGAGGAGAACGAGGCCATCCTCGATAGCTTCGACGGCCGCGCCTACTGGGAGCTGCAGGCCTATTGCGCCGGCTATCACGGCGCCACCGCCAACCACCTCGCCCGCCGCGGCGAGACGGCCAGGGCCAGCGCCTCCGAAGCCGCCGGGGTCGCGGCCTTCAACGACGCCGTCAGCCAGATCCGCCACGACCGGGGCATCGACGCCAATGCGGCGACAAAGATCGCCGAGCCCATCGTCCAGGTCGGCGGCCGCGTCACCGCCCGGACCCTGCGTGAGGAAGGCATGTCGAGCACCGGCCGCTGGAACTACTGGCGCAGCTTCTGCCTCGACGCCAAGGTCGCCTTCAACCGCGCCGGCCACTAGGGCCCGCGAACGACCGGCGGAAGGGTTCCATTCGCCCCCCCGAGCCCCTACCTTCCGTTCATGGCTCGTTCTCCCTCCCCCGGTCTCTCCGAAGCGACCGCGAAGTTCATCCATGACGTCGGCAAGGAGTCCGCGAGCGGCGACACCATCCTGCTGCAGCCGGTGGACTGGACCCCGCACCGCCCGGCCCGCCCGGCCAAGACCGAGGCCGGCAGGCGCTTCAAGCTGGTCTCGCCCTTCGAGCCCGCCGGCGACCAGCCCAACGCCATCAAGGAGCTCGTCGCCGGGATCAACGCCCAGGAGACCGACCAGGTGCTGCTCGGCGTCACCGGCTCGGGCAAGACCTTCACCATGGCCAAGATCATCGAGGCCACCCAGCGCCCGGCCCTGATCCTGGCGCCCAACAAGACCCTGGCCGCCCAGCTGTTCACCGAGTTCCGCCAGTTCTTCCCCGACAACGCGGTCGAGTATTTCGTCAGCTACTACGACTACTACCAGCCCGAGGCCTACGTCCCGCGCACCGACACCTACATCGAGAAGGACTCGTCGATTAACGAGCAGATCGACCGCATGCGCCACTCGGCCACGCGCGCGATCCTGGAGCGCGACGACGTCATCGTCGTGGCCTCGGTCTCCTGCATCTACGGCATCGGTTCGGTCGAGACCTACACCGCCATGACCTTCTCGCTGAAGGTCGGCGAGAGCATCGACGAGGCCAAGCTGCGCGCCGACCTGGTGGCCCTGCAGTACAAGCGCAACGACGCCGCCTTCGAGCGCGGCACCTTCCGCAAGCGCGGCGACACCTTCGAGATCTTCCCCGTCCACCAGGAGGACCGCGCCTGGCGCGTCAGCCTGTTCGGCGACGAGATCGAGTCGATCCAGGAGTTCGACCCCCTGACCGGCAAGAAGACCGCCGACCTGGAGGCCTGCACCGTCTACGCCGCCAGCCACTACGTCACGCCGCGCCCCACGCTCAACCAGGCCGTCAACGGCATCAAGGCCGAGCTGAAGGAGCGCCTCGACTGGATGGTCGAGAACGGCAAGCTGCTGGAGGCCCAGCGCCTGGAACAGCGCACCCGCTTCGACATCGAGATGATGGAGGCCACCGGCTCCTGCGCCGGCATCGAGAACTACTCGCGCTACCTCACCGGCCGCAAACCCGGCGAGCCGCCCCCCACCTTCTTCGAATACCTGCCCGAGGACGCGCTCCTGTTCATGGACGAGAGCCACGTCGGCGTGCCCCAGATCGGCGGCATGTTCCGCGGCGACTACCGCCGCAAGTTCACCCTGGCCGAGTACGGCTTCCGCCTGCCCAGCTGCATCGACAACCGCCCGCTCAAGTTCGAGGAGTGGGACGCCATGCGGCCCCAGACCACCCACGTCAGCGCCACCCCCGGCGCCTGGGAGCTGGAGCGCACCGGCGGCGTCTTCACCGAACAGGTCATCCGCCCCACCGGCCT
>JANNVY010000364.1:0-1978 GCA_031408375.1 Pseudomonadota bacterium
CCAAGGGGGTGATCACCGGCGACCTGCGCTGGGACCTGTTCGGCTATGGCGCCTTGCTGGGCGGTGCGATCATCCTGTTCGACGAGTTCCTTGGCCGGGTCAAGGCGATCCGCCTTCCGCCGCTGGCGGTCGGGATCGGGATCTACCTGCCCATGGCCACCACCGCGGCGGTTGTTCTCGGCGCCATCCTGGGCTGGTTCTACGACAGGTGGGCCGCCCGCCACCCCGACGCCGAAGCGCGCAAGCGGCTGGGGGTGCTGCTGGCGTCCGGCCTGATCGTCGGCAAGAGCCTGTTCGGCGTGGTCCTGGCGGGCCTTATCGTCAGCACCAACAACGGCACACCGCTTTCCGTCGTGCCCGACAGCTTCGCCCCAACGGGTGTGATCGTGGGCGCCGTCTCCTTCGCGGTGGTGACGCTCGGGCTCTACCTCTGGACCATGGGCAAGGCGCGCAGCCTGACCAGGGGCGATTGACGCCTGACGTATTTGGGCCGCGGCGACGGGTTAAAGCCTCGCGCCGCGGCTTCCGCGCCCTAGCCTTTCGCGCGCCCGTCGTGTATCTGGCGCGCGCTTCCCCGTATCCGCCAGTCTTGAAAGGCATCGCGGCCTCCCCGCCGCGTTCGCTCCGTCCGTCATGAATCTACGTAACATCGCCATCATCGCCCACGTCGACCACGGCAAGACCACGCTGGTGGACCAGCTGCTCGCCCAGTCGGGCGTCTTCCGAGCCAATGAGGCCCACGCCGAGCGCGCGATGGACTCCAACGACCAGGAGCGCGAGCGGGGCATCACCATCCTGGCCAAGGCGACCAGCGTGCTCTGGCACGGCGAGGCCGGCGACACGCGGATCAACATCATCGACACCCCCGGCCACGCCGACTTCGGCGGCGAGGTCGAGCGCATCCTGGGCATGGTCGATGGCTGCCTGCTGCTGGTCGACGCGGAAGAGGGCGTTATGCCCCAGACCAAGTTCGTCCTGGGCAAGGCTCTGAAGCTGGGCCTCAAGCCGATCCTGGTGCTCAACAAGGTCGATCGCGCCCACGCGCGTCCCGAGAAAATCCTCAACGACACCTTCGACCTGTTCGCCGCCATCGGCGCCAGCGACGAGCAACTGGATTTCCCGCACCTCTACGCCTCCGGCAAGGAAGGCTGGGCCGTCGTCAACATGGATGACGAGCGCACCGGCCTGGCGCCGCTCTACGACCTGATCGTCGAGCACGTGCCGTCGCCCAAGGCGCAGGCGCGCGTGAATGAAGCCGGCCAGATGCTGGCCGTGCTGATCGAGAGCGACCCGTTCCTGGGCCGTATCCTGACCGGCCGGGTCGAGGCCGGCACGCTCAAGCCGGGCATGGCCATCAAGGCGCTGAACCGCGACGGCGAAGAGATCGAGCGCGGCCGGATCACCAAGATCCTCGCCTTCCGCGGCCTCAAGCGCCAGCCGATCGACGTGGCCGAGGCGGGTGACATCGTCGCCATCGCCGGCCTGTCGAAGGCCACGGTGGCCGACACGCTGTGCGACCTCAGCTTGACCGAGGCGCTCCCCGCGCAACCCATCGATCCGCCGACCATCTCCATGACGGTGTCGGTCAACGACTCCCCCCTGGCCGGCCGCGAAGGCTCCAAGGTGCAGTCGCGCGTCATCCGTGACCGCCTGCTCAAGGAAGCCGAGTCCAACGTCGCCATTCGGGTCACCGAGACGGGGGGCAAGGACGCCTACGAGGTCGCCGGCCGTGGCGAGCTGCAGCTGGGCGTGCTGATCGAGTCCATGCGCCGCGAGGGCTTCGAGGTCTCGATCTCGCGTCCGCGCGTGGTCTATCGCGCCGACGAGGAGACTGGCCAGCGGCTGGAGCCCATCGAGGAAGTGGTGATCGACGTCGACGACGAGTTCTCCGGCGTGGTCATCGAGAAGCTGTCGGCCCGCAAGGCCGAGCTGAAGGACATGGGCCCGTCCGGCGCGGGCAAGACCCGGATCACCCTGA
>JANNVY010000365.1:0-9683 GCA_031408375.1 Pseudomonadota bacterium
CGCTCGCCGCGACCGCCGCGGTCCAGGCCCAACCCGCGCCGGCGCCGGCCGCGGTCCAGGCCACCGCCGAGGACGCGGCCTTCGCGACCCTGCTCGCCGACTACGAGGCTTACCAGAAGGGCGAAGACCCCTTCACCGCCGGCAGTGAAGGCGACCGCGAAGCCCTCGCCCGGATGCCCGACTTCTCCCGCGCCGCGGAAATCCGTCGGGGCGAGGATGCGAAGAAGTTTGCCGAGCGCCTGGCGCGCATCGACGCCACGCGCCTGTCCACCGACGACCAGCGGCTGAACCATGCCTTTCTGAGCCGAGTGCTGAAGCGCTCGATCGAGTCGGTGCAGTATGACGGCGGGCGGCTGGCCTTCGATTCCGAGGGCGGGCCCTCGACCTTCCTGAGCTATCTGGCGTCCTCCACGCGCATCACCTCCCGGGCCGATGCCGAGGCCTATCTGAAGCGAATGGAGGGCGTGACCACGGTATTCGCCGATGTCACCGACTCCGCGCGCCGCGGCATGCGCACCGGCTTCACCCAGCCCCGCTCGGTGGTCGACAGCGCCATCACGGTCATGCGGGCCGAGGTGGCCCTCCCGCTCGATCAGGACGTGGTGCTCAAGCCCTTCGCTACCCTGCCCGCGACCATTCCCGTCGCAGAGCAGGCCGCCTTGCGTGAGCGCCTGCGCCAGCTCGTGACCAGCAAGGTGCGGCCCGCGCGCGAGGGCTTCCTGCGCTTCGTCGAGACCGAATACGCCCCCAAGGCGCGCAAGGGGCTCGGCGTCGGCTCCATGCCGGGCGGCCGCAGCTATTACGCCTTCCAGGCACGGGGCTATACCACCACCGACATGACCCCAGACCAGATCCATGATCTCGGTCTTTCTGAGGTGGCCCGCATCCGCGCCGAGATGGACGGGGTGATGCGCGAGGCCGGCTGGACCAGCGACTTCGCCGGTTTCCTGCACTTCCTGCGCACCGATCCCCAGTTCTATGCCCAGAGCCGCGAAGACCTGATGGAGAAGGCGTCCGAGATCGCCAAGCGGGCTGACGACCAGCTGCCCACACTGTTCCGCGAGAGCCTGCCGCGCCTGCCCTACGGCGTGCGCCCGGTTCCGCGCGAAATCGAGGATCAGTACACCACCGGCCGCTACAATCAGGGCTCGATGGAGCTGGGTGTGGCCGGCGGCTACATGGTCAATACCGGCAAGCTGGACCAGCGGCCGCTCTATGAGTTGCCTGCCCTGACGCTGCACGAGGCGGTCCCCGGCCATCACCTGCAGATCGCCAACCAGCAGGAACTGACCGACATGCCCTGGTTCCGGCGCAACGCCGACGTCACGGCCTTCGTCGAGGGCTGGGGCCTCTATTCGGAATACCTCGGAATCGAGATGGGCATCTACCGCACGCCCTATGAGCGCTTCGGCAAGTTGAGCTACGAGATGTGGCGCGCCTGCCGCCTGGTCGCCGACACCGGCATCCATTGGAAGGGTTGGAGCATCGAGCAGGCGCGCGCCTGCTTCCGCGACAACTCCGCCCTGGCCCCGCACAACATCGAGACCGAACTTCAGCGCTATATCGGCTGGCCGGGTCAGGCGCTGGCCTACAAGATCGGCGAGCTGAAGCTGAAAGCGCTGCGCCGCCGGGCCGAGGCGGCGCTCGGCGAGAGGTTCGACGTCCGCGCCTTCCACGACTTCCTGCTGCGTGGCGGACCCCTGCCGCTGGACCTGCTGGATCAGCGCGTGGATGTCTGGATTGAGATGCAAAAGACGAAGACATAGCCGGACCAGCCTGGTCGGACGCGCGACTGCGACTCCACCCGGGACCGCCAAAACGTCGCAGGGGTCCGGAAATTCGCTCCTGCAACGCTTGTGCGCCACATTCTCGCCACAGCCGGGGACCATCTGGCCCGCCCCGCGCGCGCCCTCCTGACGCACAGCCGCACGGGGTCTAGCCGGACCGGGCGTCTAACCTCCCCAGTGAAACTACAAAAAAATGGCAGACACGACGGGTGGTCCCCTCCGGCCGCACGAAGACCTGTGCGCGCGAAGCGCAGTGGTTGATATCGACCTCGACGTGGCGCTCGCCATCGGACGCGCCGCCGCACGCACGGTGCGCCAGCTGTCCCCGGAATCCTCGGATATGTTCACCGCCTTTCTTCAGCGCGAGATTGATCGTCTGAAGCTGAGCGGAGCGGATGCAACGCAGGTAGCCCAGGCCCAGCTCCGCCAGTTCATGCGCGAGGGTTGATCCAGGATCGGCGCGAAAGCGTATCGCTGACGTAGCCGCAGCCTGGAGTTTGTAAGCGTACCAGTAGCGTAGAGTTTGTAAGCCTAAGCGTGCGACATCAAGCGGCCAGGCCACCCTCCCCCCAGCGGCCCGGTCCTTGCAGCGTCGGCCCTCGGGGACCCCCCTCCCCGTGGGCAACGCCGCACGATGTCACAAACCCAGACCACACTTTCGCAAGAGCAGGCGCCTGATCTGACTGCGGGCTGTGGAGGGCTGGATCCGGAGAAGGGGGCATCGAGATGACCGGGCCACACATCAGCGTTATCGTGCCGACCTGCCGGCGCCCCGATGCAATGGCCGTCGCCGTGCGTTCGATCTTCACTCAGCAGGGCTTCGCGGCCGACGAGGTTGAATTGATCGTCGTCGACAATGATCCTGCGGGCTCCGCCCGCGCCATGTTCGACGCCTTGCTAGGCGACGCGACCTTTTCCTCAACCTATGTTCACGCCCCGATCCCCGGCGTGGCCCAGGCTCGTAATGCCGGGATGGCAGCTGCCCGCGGCGAGATGGTCGCCTTCCTCGACGACGACGAGGAGGCCCCCGATCATTGGCTGTCGGCCCTGGTTTCGGTGCAGGCGAAATTCGGCGCAGCGGTGGTCTTTGGCCCGGTCCGCGCGGTCCTGCCCGAGGGCACCGTCGAGCACCGAGGCTATCTGGAGGACTTCTTCTCACGCGCCGGTCCAGCCGAAGCCGGCGTCATCGACAACTACTACGGCTGCGGGGACAGCCTTGTGGTCCGCTCGGCCATGCCGAGCCAGACGAACCCGTTCTCGGCCGAGCGCGACCATATGGGCGGCGAGGACGACCTGCTGTTCGGAACCATGCAGGCGCGCGGCGCCCGCTTCGCCTGGGCGCCGGACGCCTGGGTGCGCGAGCATGTGCCGGAAGCCCGCGCCAGCCTGAGCTACGCCATGCGGCGCGCCTTCGCCTACGGCCAGGGCCCAACCGTGTCCGCCGCCGCCGCCCAGCCTGCCCGTTGGACCGGAGTCCTCGGCTGGATGGCGAAGGGCGTGGTCCAGGCCGTGGTCTTCGGCGCCCTGGCGGGCCTGCAGTGGCTGGTGCGCTCACCGCGACGCGCCCGGACGCTCGACCGCGCCGTCCGGGGGCTGGGCAAGGTCCTGTGGTTCGGCGTCTTCAAGCTTGAATTCTACGGCCGTTCGGCGGCCGCCTGACCGCGGGCGCGCCGACCATTCCCCGGCCCGGAAGCCCACCGCCCACGCACCAGATATAGCCGCCATTTCGCACGGCGTGGGTTCGTGGCATTTCATGGCGCATGAGCTTCGTCCTTAAGCCGCCTGCACGGCCTTCCGTCGCCGTCGAGGGATCCCCTGACCGCTTCGCGGTGCGCCGCATCTTCTGCGTCGGGCGCAACTACGCCGCCCACGCCCGCGAGATGGGCGGCGACGGGCGAGAGCCGCCGTTCTTCTTCACCAAGCCGGCCGACGCGGTGGTCGAGAGTGGTGCGACCATCCCTTATCCGGCCGACACGGCGGATCTGCACCACGAGATCGAGCTGGTCTGCGCCCTGGGGCGAGGCGGCGCCGATATCCTGGTAGAGCAGGCGCTGGACCACGTGTTCGGCTACGCGGTGGGAATCGACTTGACCCGCCGCGACCGTCAGGCGGAGGCCAAACAGGCCGGCAAGCCCTGGGACATGGCCAAGGGCTTTGACCGCTCGGCTCCCATCACGACGATTCGCCCCGGCCCCCATCCTGGCGAGGGCCGCATCTGGCTCGCCGTGGACGGCCATGTCCGTCAAGACGGCGACCTGCGCGACATGATCTGGACTGTCGCCGAGACCATCGCCCACCTGTCGCGGACCGTCGAACTGCAGCCCGGCGACCTGATCTTCACCGGCACGCCGGAGGGTGTCGGGCCGGTGGGGCGCGGTCAGGTGGTGACTGGCGGAGTCGACGGCGTGGGCAAGATCCGGCTCTCGATCGCCGACTGAAGCATCGGGGCGGACCGACCCCGGTTTCGGCGAGACGACGCCCTGCCTTCGCCATTGTGGGCGTGCTATAGCCCGCGCCGTGAGCGCAGGAGCGCCCTGGGAGCCGCCGCCTTGACCACCCCGACCTATGTCTCGCTGTCTGCGGTTCAGGCCGCGCGCAAGATGGCCCTCGGGGTCGTATTGCTGATTGGCCTCGCCGCCTTCGCTGTCACCCAGGGCCAGGGCATGGGCGTGCAAGTCCATGAACTGGTGGAGAAGTTCGGCCTGGCCCTGATCGTGGTCTGCATCCTCGGCCGCGTCTGGTGCTCGCTCTACATCGGCGGCCGCAAGGTCCGTGATCTTATCGACAACGGTCCCTATTCGATCGTGCGCAATCCGCTCTACGTCTTCTCGTTCATCGGCGCGGCCGGGATAGGAGCCCAGACCGGCTCCCTCGTTGTGGCCCTGGCCTGCACGGTCGTCTGCTACATCGTCTTCGCTATCCTGGTTCGGACGGAAGAGGCCGCACTGGTGAAGGTCCACGGCGACACCTATGCCGCCTACCTGCGTTCGACCCCGCGCTTCCTGCCCAATCCCACCCTCTGGTGGGACCAAGACAGCCTGACGGTCCAGCCTGTCCGGGTGATGCGCACCTTCGCCGATGGTCTGGTCTTCCTGCTGGCCATTCCGATCGCCGAGGGCCTGGAATACCTGCAGTCGATCCACGTCCTGCCGGTGCTCGCCAACCTGCCCTAGGCGGCCTGTCGCAGCGGGCGCCTGCCCGCCGTTGTCGTCGCTTCGCCCGGCGGCGCAGGCTTGGGCCGATACGCGATCCCCTTGATCCAAAGACGAAGGGCGCCCCAGCCGATCCCGATCACCACCTTTAGCGTCATCAGCGGCTGACCCAGGAAGGCGGCGAGCAACGCCGCGTCGGTAAGCTCCCGCCGCTGTCCCGAGAAGGCCGTGGCGATCTTGGGACCCTCCGCGTCCGACGCGTCCACCCGCACCGTTACCGCCTCGCCCGGCGGCTGGACAGTAAAATGGTAGATCATGTCCAGGTCCATGAACGGCGAGACGTGGAAGCGCTTCTCGCAGACCTGGCGCACCACCGGCGCGGAGGGGTCGTCCACCGCGATCACATAGCTGTGCCGTTCGCCGAAGGTATTGTTCACTTGGTAGATCAAGGCCGCCAGCACGCCGGACCGGGCATGGCAGAAGTAGACGCTGACCGGGTTGAAGGCGTGGCCGAGGATACGGGGGATGCTGAGCATCCTGATCGCGCCGCCGCTGATATCGACGCCGGCCTTGCCCAACTCGGCTTCGACCCAGCCGCGCAGGTCTGCTGACCCGTCCCCGTGGTCGGTCGGTCGGAAGCTGAACAGATTGAAGCGATCCAGCGAAAACAACGCAAGCCGCCGGTCCAGCTGCGGAAGCTCATCCAGGTCCAGCAACAGCTGGAACAGCGAGTGCTTGAGGTAGTGCCCGCGCGGTCGGAACCGGCGGTGGAAAACCGATCCCGCATACAGGCCGGATCGAAAGTCCGTCACGCGGCCGTCTCCAGCAACGGCGTCACGTGGATGCGACCGGATTCCTCGGCCACGGTCCAGGGGCGCTTCAGCCCACCCAGGGCTTCGGCGCAGGCGAGGCCCGCCTGCAGGCCGTCCTCATGGAAGCCGGACCCGAAATACGACCCGCAGAACCAGGTGTTACGCTTGCCCTGCAGCGACCAGAGCCGGCGCTGGGCGCGGATCGCGGCGGCGTCAAACAGCGGGTGCTCGTAGGTCTGGGCGTGGATGATCTTGTCCTGCGCCGGCTCCTTGCCCGGATTGAGGGTCACGAACAGAGGCGTGTGGTCGGGCAGGAGCTGCAGCTTGTTCATCCAGTACGAGACGCACAGGTCGCCCTGGTCGGGGTCGCCCGGCCCGCCCGGCCGGCGGCCCACGTAGTTCCAGCTGGACCAGCAATTCCGCCGCCGCGGCATCAGGTTTTCGTCCGAGTGCAGCACGGCGCGATTAGGCGTGTAGCGGAAAGCGCCCAACAACTCAGTCTCTTCCGTAGACGGATCATCGAGCATGCGCAGCGCCTCGTCGGCGTGGGCGCCGATGACCACGTGATCGTAGCGCCGCACCTCGCCCTGGGCATCCAGCACCAGCACCCCGTCATCGCCCCGCCGAACGCCGTGCACACCGCGCCCGACACGGACCCGGTCGGCATAGGAGGACGTGAGCTTCTCGACATAGGCGCGGCTGCCGCCGTCGACCGTGCGCCACTCCGGCCGGCCACTCAATTGAAGCAGGCCGTGGTTCTGGCAGAAGCGGATGAAGGCCGCAGCCGGGAAGTCGCGGATCGAAGCGGCCGAGGTCGACCAGATGGCCGCCGCCTGGGGCAGCAGGTGGTCGTCCTGGAAGGCGCGGCCATAGCCCTGTTCACATAGGTAATCACCCAGCGAGGTCAAACGCTGATCCAGCGCGCAACAGTCCAGGGGCGCCTCGCGATAGAAGCGCACGAGGTCGGTCAACATGGACCAGAAGCGCGGGCTGAGCAGGTTGCGCTTCTGGGCGAAGAGACTGGCGGCGCTGTTGGACGAGTATTCCAGCCGGCCGCCGTCCAGCGACACGCCGAACGACATGTCCGAGCCCTTCGTTTTCACCCCCAGGTGATCGAACAGCGCGACCAGGTTGGGGTAGTTGGCCTCGTTGTAGACGATGAAACCCATGTCGACCGGAATTGGACCCTGCGCCGAGGGCGCTTCGACGGTGTGACTGTGGCCACCCAGGCGCGGCTCGCGCTCATAGACGGTGACGCGATGCTTCTGACTCAGCATCCAGGCGGCGGACATGCCGGCAATGCCGGCGCCGATGACGGCTATGTTCAGCGGCACGCTGGCGGGACGGCGGTCGAAGGGAACAATTCGGGACGTGGAATCAAACGGCACGGGGCGGCCTCACTAGCCTGGTCTGTGCCTGTCGCTACGGGCGCCCTGCGCGGTTGGATCATCGCCGTCGCGATCCGGCTGGCCCTGCGGCGTGCTGTTGCTGATAGGGTGATCCACAAGATTGATCGTCCCGTAGAGGGGATATGAATGCGACAGCCCTGGCATGTGAGAAGAGCCCGTTCCCGACTGCGGAACCGCGCCGTCTGCGTGCGTGGGGGCGTGGCTTGAGCGCTGTCATGACCAAGCCGCGAGCGGACGAACCTGCCAACCTGATCCTGGCGGTGGCCCAGCGGGGCGACCGCGACGCCTATGCCCTGCTTTTCGAGCACTTCGCGCCGCGCGTGAAGAGCTACATGCTGCGCCTGGGCGCCCCGCCCGAGGCGGCCGAGGAACTGTCGCAGGAGGCCCTGCTGACGGTGTGGCGCAAGGCGGCCCTGTTCGATCCGTCCCGCGCCGGGGCCTCGACCTGGATCTTCGCCATCGCGCGCAACCTGCGCATCGACGCCATCCGCCGCCAACGCCGACCCCGAATCGAGGATGATCCCACCGACGAGCCGCCGGCCGAGCCCGCCGCCGACGCAGTAGTGGCCGCCGCCGAGCGCGACGCCCGCCTGAAGACCGCCATGGCCGCCCTGCCCCGCGACCAGGCCGAAGTCGTCCGGCAGTCCTTCTTCCAGGACAAGGCCCACTCCGAAATCGCCAAAGACCTGAACCTCCCCCTGGGAACCGTGAAATCCCGCCTCCGTCTGGCCCTCGCCCGCCTCCGCGGCCTGGTGGGAGACCTGGCATGAACAAGACCATGAGCATCAATCACCACCCCTCCGACGCCCTCCTGATCGACTACGCCGCCGGCAGCCTCGGGGCAGCCCGTGCGCTGGTCATCGCTGTCCACGTCCACGCCTGCGCCACATGCCAGGCGAGCGTCGCCGCCGCCGAGGCGGTAGGCGGCGCCCTGCTGGAAGACTTGTCGGGAGCCCCTATGTCCCCCGACGCGCTCGACCGCGCCCTAGCGCGGCTCGAGCAGCCTGGGTCCGAGCCTGCCCCCCCTGCCCGGACCCAGGCGCCCCATCCGCCAGCCCAGCCTCACGACTGGATCCGCGTTCCAGCCGAGGTCGCCGAGGCGGCCGGCCGCAAGCGCTGGGTCGCGCCCGGCGTATGGGTCGCGCCCATCGACACCGGAACCCCCGGCGGATCGCTCAGCTACCTCCTGCGTGTCGGCCAGGGCATGCGCATGCCCCAGCACACCCACTCCGGTTCGGAATTGACCCTGGTGCTGAAGGGCGCTTTCCTCGACGGCGACGACCGCTACGGCCCCGGCGACGTGTCGGAGGTCGATGATGAGGTCGAGCACAGCCCGGCCATCCTGGCGGGCGAGGAGTGTGTATGCCTGGTGGCCTGCGACAATCGCCTGATCGTGCGCGACTGGCTGGGCCGGCTGGTCCAGTCCTACGCCGGCATCTAGGCCGATGACGGGCCTTCCCCTCTCCGGTGACCCCCTGCTGATCGCGGGCGTCTGCGTCTTCCTGTCGGTCGCCATGATGGTCGCCTGGCTGGCCCAGAAGGTCACCGGCAACGGCGGCTGGGTCGATGTGATCTGGACCTTCATCACCGGCGGCGCAGGCGTGGCCTTCGCCCTTTTGCCGCCCGACGGCGAGATCACCCAGCGCGGCTGGCTGATCGCGGCCCTGGCGGCGCTGTGGTCCCTGCGGCTGGGCGTCCACCTGGCGCGGCGCAGCGCCTCGCAGGAGGACGCCCGCTACGCCTGGTTCCGCAAGGAATGGGGCAAGGACTTCCACAAGCGCATGTTCGTGTTCCTGCAGGTCCAAGCCGTGGCCGCGGCAATACTCGGGGCCGCGATGTGGCTCGCGGCCCGCAACCCGGCCCCCGGCCTGGGCGTGACAGACTACGCCGGTGTCGCGGTCTTCCTGATCGCGCTTTGGGGCGAGACCACCGCCGACGCCCAGCTCGACTCCTTCAAGGCCGACGCCGCCAACAAGGGCAAGGTCTGCGACCGCGGCCTGTGGGCCTGGTCACGGCACCCGAACTACTTCTTCGAATGGCTCGTCTGGCTTGGTTTCGCGCTGTGCGCCGTGAACCTGTCGGGCGACTGGCCCTGGGGCTGGCTGGCCTTCCTGGCTCCGCTGTTCATGCTCTACCTGCTCACCCGCAAGTCCGGCCTGCCGCCGCTCGAAGACCACATGGCGCGCTCGCGGCCCGAGGCCTGGGCCGACTACAAGGCGCGCACCTCGGTCTTCTTCCCCGTGCCGCCCAAAGCGCCACCTCGCAAGCGAGTCGTCCGATGAAATATGTGATCGCCTACGGCGGGACCGCCGCTGTTCTGGCTGTTCTCGACGCGGTCTGGCTCACCTTCGCCGGACGGCTGCTCTATCGTCCGGCTATCGGCAGCCTGATGATGGAGAGCGGCTTTCGCCTGGCCCCGGCCATCGTCTTCTACGTCCTCTACGTCCTAGGCGTGGTGATCTTCGCGGTTTCTCCGGCGCTGAAGTCCGGGCAATGGACGACCGCGGTGTTGATGGGCGGGCT
>JANNVY010000366.1:0-5731 GCA_031408375.1 Pseudomonadota bacterium
CTTTTGGAAGCGGCCGCCGCTTCTGCTCATCCTGGTCCTGAACCTGGTCCCGGTTGCAGGCGTGCTTTGGGACGGCTGGAGCCCGCTGCAGCTCTTGCTGCTCTACTGGATCGAGAAAGTCGCGGAAGGGGTCTTCAACGCGCTCAAGCTGCGCGACTACGAGACGCACCGGCCTGAGACCGACTCACCCTTCAAACTCTCGAACTTCTTCATCATGCACTACGGCCTGTTCACCCTGGTGCACGGGGTGTTCGCCCTGGTCGCGGGCCTGCTGTTCGTGGCGCCCGCCACGCCGGGCGGCACCTGGTCAGGCCTCGACTGGCTGTCCTTCGCCGGCGCCGGGCTCGGCCTCGCGGCCATCTATTTCAGCGACTACCTGCGCTGGCGGGCGGTCGCGGGCTGGAACGAGGGCAGCGCCGACGGCCAGATGTTCGCGCCTTACGGCCGCATCATCGTCATGCACCTGACCGTGCTGGGCGGCGCCTTCATCCTGGCGGCCAGCCATGCGCCGGTCGCTTACGTCGCCCTGCTGGCCCTGCTCAAGACATTCATCGAAACGGGCTGGGCGATGATGGGGCAGAAGCAGATGGCGGGCGGCGGGCCGATGAGCATCGAGGCCAACGGCAAGCGCTGGATCGTCGGAGGCGGCAAGCCGCCTCGTGTCGAGCGGCTGAAAGACGAATGAGCGGTCTCGTCGTCTGGGCGGTGAACCTGCTGGCGGGGCTTTGGAAGAAGCCACCGGTGCTGGCGGTGCTGGTGATCAACCTGATCCCGGCTGCCTGCGTCCTGTTCTTCGGCTGGAGCGCGCTGGCGCTGCTGCTCCTCTACTGGGCCGAGAATGTCGTCCTGGGCGTAATCAACGCTTTCAAGATGACGACAATCTCCCTGACCAGCGGCGTCGGTAATGCAATGATGGCGCTGTTCATCATCCCCTTCTTCGTCATCCACTACGGGGCCTTTTGCGCCGGCCACGGATTCTTCACGGTACTGCTGGTCGGCGGGGCGTTGCAGGGGGCCGACCCCTTCGATGCGGTGCGCCACATCTGGTCGGATCGCTGGAACTACGTCGCACCGCTGCTGGCCATGAGCGCCTTCCACCTGACCGCATTCGTGCAGTGGATGCGCTCCGGCGCCTGGAAGGGCGCCAGCCTGAACACCCAGATGGGCGAGCCCTACGGCCGGATCATCATCATGCACGTCACCATCCTGTTCGGCGGCGCCCTGGTGGTGATGCTGGGCCAGCCGGCGGCGGCGGTGGCCCTGCTGGCGGTGCTGAAGACCCTGTTCGAGACGGTGTCGACGGCGAAGAAGCTGGATGAGCACGGCAAGCCCGTGCCGACGAAGGCGGCGTTTCCGTAGCGGCTCTTTCTCCAGCGGAGAAAGAGGGCCCCGCGCACCGGACCCCCGCGAATGCGGGGGGCAGGTCCTTGCGCGGGAGATTGAGGAGGAGCCTCGACGGAGAGTGATCTCGCGTACTCTAGCCTTCAGGCGTCACGTTTCCGCCTCAACCTCCCGCGCAAGAACCTGCGGCCTGAAGGCCTCCGGTGCGCGGGGCCCTCCTTCTCCTCCGGAGAAGGGGTTCTACGGCCGGCGGTAGCCGGTCGGCGGGCCGTTCCGTTCGATCGCGCTGTCCAGGCCCTCGACCGCCACGGCCATGTGGAAGCCGTTGGCATGGATCAGGCGGCCCTCATCCAGCAGCATGCCGACGTGGTCGGGCCAGAACACCAGGTCGCCGCGGCGCGCCTCGTCGGCGACGATCGCGTCGCCGAGCTCGCGCCCCTGCATGTCAGCGTCACGCGGGCAGCCCTGGCCGCAGGCGAACAGCGCCTGTTGCACCAGGCCCGAGCAATCCAGACCGACGCTCTCGCGCCCACCCCACTGGTAGGGCGCGCCCAGGTACAGCTCTGCCACCGCGGCGGCGTCACGTTCGAAATTGAGCAGATCGGCCAGATGCGCTTCAGCGACGTAGCCGGCGCGGGTCACGCGAGCGAAGCGGCCGTCGGATCCTTCCACGGTGACCAGGGCGTTCATGGTCAGGAGCACTGGCGGCCCGGACTTGATGTCGGGCTCGGGGACGGCGTAGGTGCGCAGCGCCGCGATCCGGTGCGTGGGCGCGATGACCGCCTCGGTCAGCGCCTCTTGCGCCACCCAGCCGACGTAGCCGTCGCGCCGGGCCTGGCCCCACAGCCAGCCGTCCTTGCGGTCCAGCACCTCGAAAACTTCGCCGAAGAGCAGCTGGTCCATCTGTTCGGCCCCGCCGTCGGCGCTTCGGCGAATGGAGGCCGACCCGGCTGTGCACTGCATCGCCTGCGGCCGCGCGAACCGCCCCGCGCGCACGATCCCTTCCAGCGCCTCGGCGGCGAGGTCGTCGCGGGCCAGGGTGTTGCGGGGGTCGAAGTCGGGCAAGCGGGGGTTCTCGGCTGATCGGACGAGAACCCTACGGCCGGGAGGCGAAAATGCCGTTAACAGCCGCGGCCTTTTCCACAGTTGTCACACCCGCACGGGGTAGCGTTGTGACAGCATCTCGAAACAGGCGCGGATGGCCTGGGCCTCGCCACCAGCGGGCCAGCCGGGGCGGCCGCGGGGGTTCCAGGCGAAGATGTCGAAGTGGGCCCACGAACCCGTCTCCGGCGCGAACCTTTGCAGGAACAGGGCGGCGGTGACCGAACCGGCCTGGGCCCAGTCAGCCGAGTCGTTGCGCAGGTCGGCGATCTCGGCTTCGACCGCATCGCGATAGCCGCGCCACAACGGCATGCGCCAGACCGGGTCGGAGACGGCCATGGAGGCCTTCGCGATGGCGGCGGCGAGGTCGTCGTCGTCGGTGTAGAAGGGCGGCAGTTCGGGGCCCAGCGCCACGCGGGCGGCGCCGGTCAGGGTAGCGAAGTCGATGGTCAGATCGGGCTCGTGCTCGCCTGCGCGGGCCAGGGCGTCGGCCAGGATCAGCCGGCCCTCCGCGTCGGTGTTGCCGATCTCGATGGTCAGGCCCTTGCGCGACTTGAGCACGTCGCCCGGTCGGAAGGCGTCGCCGGAAATGGCGTTCTCGACGGCGGGGACCAGCACCTTCAGCCGCACCGCCAAGCCGGCCTGCATGACCAGACGGCCGAGCGCCAGGGCGTGGGCCGAGCCGCCCATGTCCTTCTTCATGTTGCGCATCCCGGACGCGGGCTTGATGTCCAGCCCGCCGGAATCGAACACCACGCCCTTGCCCACCAGCGCCAGCAGCGGCAGCTCAGTGCGGTCGCCGTTCCAGGTGATCTCGATGAAGCGCGGCCCGCGCGCAGGGTCGGCGGCGCGGCCGACAGCGTGGACGGCGGGGTAGTCCTGCGCCAGGTCGGCGCCGCTGGTCACCGCGATCTCGGCCCCGTGCTGCTCGGCGATCTCGCGGGCAATGGTCTCGATCTGCAGCGGGCCCATGTCCGACGCGGGCGTGTCGACCATCTGGCGGGCGAGGGCGCAGGCTGAGGCGATCCGCAGCACGGCGGCGGCGTCCGCGCCCGTCGGCGCCACCAGGCACGGCCGCTGGCGCTCCTTCTGGGGCTTGTAGCGGTCAAACAGATAGGTCCCGAGCGCCCACCCCAAGGCCAGACTGTCGGGGGCGATCAGCGGTTGGGACAGGGTCAGGGCATAATCGCCATCGGGCAGGCGCGCCGACAGCGAGCGCAACGCCATGGCGTCGGGGTGGGCCTTTTTTCCGAGCCCGAACCAGACCCGCTCGATCGCGCCGTCTTCGCCCGAGACCAGCACCAGGCCACCCGCCTGGCCCTTGAAGCGCTGAGCCTGGGCCAGGGCCTGGTCGCGCGGCGCGGCGAGCGCCGTCTCAAGGTCCTCCTCGAACAGGGCCAGGACCGGAATGGCGTTGTCCGATTTGGCGATCAGGGTCTCGTGCATCGAAGGCTCCGGCGGGTCGGGGGCGGCGAAGGCGTCAATCTCTCTTAACGCTTCATTGACGGCGGGCAGGCACCCTTTGGGGTCTCAAGTCAGGGAGTCCGTCTCATGTCGCGCAGGCTGGCGCTCGTCGCAACCACCGCCGTCGTGGCCCTTGCCGTCGCCACCCCTTCCTGGGCGATTTTCGGCCTCGGCCGTCGCATGCCCCAGGCCCCGCCCGCCACGGCCCCGGCCCAGCCCGGCGCGACCCTGCCGGCGGGCGCGGCCGCTGCTCCCAATGCACCCCGCAAGGCCACCGCCGAAGAACGCGCCCAGGCCGAACGGCTCGATCCGCTGGGTCGCTCCGCCTTCTGGAGCCGCGAAGCCGAACTCGACCCTCGCGACCCGGTCGCCGGCGTGCGCCTGTCTCAGGCATTGCGCGCCCTGGGCCAGCCTGACCAGGCCCTGGAGGCCTCGCAGCGCGTGCTGATCATCTATCCCGATGACATCGAGGCCCTGCTCGAGGTTGGCCGCAACCAGATCGCCCGCAACCAGGCCTTCTACGGCATCATCCAGCTCAAGCACGCCCAGGCGCGGGCGCCGCGGGACTGGCGGCCCCTGTCCCTGCTGGGCGTCGCCTATGACCAGACCCAGCGCCCGGCCGAGGCGCGTCAGGCCTGGCAGCAGGCGCTCGCCCTGTCGCCCGACAATCCCGCCGTGCTGTCCAACATCGGCCTCAGCCAGGCCGCCGCCGGCGACACCGCCGCGGCCGAGGCCTCCCTGCGCCGCGCCGTGGCCCAGCCGGGCGCCACCCTGCAGACGCGCCAGAACCTGGCGCTTGTCCTCGGCCTACAGGGCAAGACGGCCGAGGCGGAGCAATGGCTGCGCCAGGATCTGCCGCCGGAGATGGCCACCGCCAACCTGCAATGGCTGCGCGCCGCCTCGGCCGCCCGCACGGGCCGCAGTGCTGCCGCCGCGCCCACGCCGGGAGCGCCCGCTCCGGCCGCCGCGACGGTGCAGCCGGCGGCGCGGTCGTGGGACTCGATGCGTGGCGGGTGAGGACTGACGGCCAGCGCTTGTTCAAGCGCTGAAGAGGCATTGTTCTCTTGCCAGGATCGCGCCTTGCGCCACCGCGCGCGGCGGGCCTCCGGCCCGTTCTTGAGACGCCAAGGAACCGGCGCAACCATGCATTCAAGAGAAGAATGGTTAGGAGGGTTCGGCCTGGCGAACCTCGTCGAGCAGATAGCTGGAGCCGGTCCTACCCGCCGCCCAGGATCGTCTGCACCTTGATGATCGCCGGGCCGAGGATGGCGACGAAGAGCACCGGCAGGAAGAACAAGATCATCGGCACGGTCAGCTGGGCCGGCAGGGCGGCGGCCTTCTTCTCGGCGGCGGAAAGGCGCATGTCGCGGTTCTCCTTGGCCATGACGCGCAAGGCGGTGCCCAGTGGCGTGCCGTATTTCTCCGCCTGGATCATGGCGATGGCCACCGACTTCACGCCCGGGTGGTTGGTGCGGCGGGCGAGGTTTTCGTAGGCTTGGCGGCGTTCCGGCAGATAGCTGAGCTCGGCGGTGAGCAGGGACAGCTCTTCGGCCAGCTCGATGGACGAGCCGCCGATCTCGACGCTGACCTTCTGGATCGCGGCTTCGATCGACATGCCGGCCTCGACGCAGATGAGCAGCAGGTCGAGCGCATCGGGGAAGGCGCCCATGATGTTGGCGCGACGCTTCGAGGCGGTGTTGGCGACGTAGAGGTTCGGCGCATAGAAGCCGACCACGAAGGCCACCACCACGGTGCACATCTTGGACGTGGCCGAGAAGCCGAAGTCGTTGATCATGTATATGTAAAGGCCCACGACCAACGCCAG
>JANNVY010000367.1:0-1518 GCA_031408375.1 Pseudomonadota bacterium
GTCGCCAGAGCGAAAGCGCCAAGTCCCTTGATGAGCGCCGAACGGTTCATGCGTCGGGCTTCCACGCCTCGTAGTCGCCGGTCGCCGCAGCGCGCTCGCCGCCGCGCTTGATCGACCCCGCCGGGGTCCAGGCGTAGGGCGTGCCGGTCAGGTTAGGCAGGTGGTCCAGCTCGAATTTGCGCCGTAGCAGCGGCTCGGTGGTCGGCGGCTCATCGAAGGTGTGGTGCAGCCAGCCGTGCCAGTCGGGCGAGACCTTCGAGGCCTCGGCGTAACCGTTGTAGAGCACCCAGCGGCGCTTGCGGCCGTCGTAGGAGTTCTTGTTGGTCTTCGCTTCGAAATAGCGGTTGCCGTCCTCGTCCTTGCCGACGAGGCGCCCGTTGACGCCGACGGTCCAGAGGGTGCCGAGCGTGGGGCCGTTCCACCAGGTGAAGATCTTTGAGAGCACTTAGCGCGCCTGACTTGGGATTCCGTTGCCTTGGTATAGGCCGGAGGCGGGGGAACCGTCCACTAGGGAAAGCGCCGGGCGCCGGAACCACCCCTTGCAACATCTTGTGGGTAACCCCGCCATATCCACCAGATTTATTGGGAACTCGCCGCTGAGGGGTTTAGCGTTTCGGCCTGACCACCTTCGCGGAGGCGCGCGTGCGTTTCGAAACGGTTTTCGCTTCCAGGGCCAAGTCCGGCGAAGTCGCCGCCATCCAGCGCGAGCGGCGGATCATCGAGCGCGCCGGCCGTGCGGTCGAGATCGAGGCGCCGCGCGACTGGACCTCCGCCCGGGTCGAGGCCTGGCTGGACTGGGCCGAGAACCTGCCGGCCGACCATCCCAACCTTGAGCCCGGCGCGCTCAGCCCCGACAAGCCGGTCGACCCTCTGCTGGGCGGCGGGCCGGATCGCTATGCCCGCCGGCTGGCGGCCTGGGGCTATGCCGTGGGCCTGTTCGACGACGCCGCCGGGGCCGAGGTCTTCGCCCGCGAGCTGTTCGCCACCATCGCACTGGGCCTCGCCGCGCCGGGAACCCAGCGCGCTTCGGGCGCCCGCGTCCACCCGATCGCCGAGGACCGCCTGCCGCCGCGTCGCGAGACGCCGGTGCTGTCGCTGTCGGATCTGGAGTTTACCTCGGCCGTGCGCCGCCACGTCGCCGATGCGCGCGGGGCGAAGCTGACCGCGCTGGCCGCCGAGCTGATGGCCACGCGCCTGGCCGCCGTCGCCGACGCCGTCCAGCGCTGCGACGGCGAAGCGAAGATCTGCGCCGACCCGGCCCAGAACACCGCGCTGGCCCGCGCCGCCATGGCCGCGCGCGAGGCCGGCGCCTCGGACGGCCTGATCCTGGCCGCCATCGCCTCGGCCCAGAGCTTCGACGGCGGCTGGAACGCCGATCCGGCGCCGGCCGCCCTGCCCGCCCCCCTCCTGGCCCTGGCCAGCCGCGACCTGGTCGAGGCCGGTGGGCCCGAGGCCGCCGAGGCCGCGCGCGCCGGGGCCGAGACCGGGCGCATGACCCTGGTGTTCGACGCCCGCGAC
>JANNVY010000368.1:0-1872 GCA_031408375.1 Pseudomonadota bacterium
ACAAGGCCATCGACATCATCGATGAGGCCGGCGCCAGCCAGATGCTGGTCCCCGAGCACAAGCGCAAAAAGATCATCGGCCTGAAAGAGGTCGAGGCGGTGGTCGCCAAGATCGCCCGCATTCCGCCAAAATCGGTCTCCAAGTCCGACACCGAGTCGCTGAAGCAGCTGGAAGCGGACCTGACGCGTGCGGTCTATGGCCAGGAACAGGCCATCGAACAGCTCTCCGCCGCCATGAAGATGGCGCGGGCGGGCCTGCGCGACGGCGCCAAGCCGATCGGCTGCTACCTGTTCTCCGGCCCCACCGGCACCGGCAAGACCGAGACCGCCCGCCAGCTGGCCTCAACGCTCGGCATCGAGCTCCTGCGCTTCGACATGAGTGAGTACATGGAGCGCCACACCGTCAGCCGCTTGATCGGCGCGCCTCCGGGCTATGTGGGCTTCGACCAGGGCGGCCTCCTAACCGACGCCGTCGATCAGCACCCGCACTCCGTCGTCTTGCTGGACGAGATCGAAAAGGCCCACCCGGACGTCTTCAACATCCTGCTTCAGGTCATGGACCACGGCGTCCTGACCGATAGCAACGGCAAGAAGATCGATTTCCGCAACGTGGTCCTGATCATGACCACCAACGCCGGTGCCTCCGACGCCCAGCGCAACGCCATCGGTTTCGGCCGCGGCAAGCAGGAAGGCGAGGTCGAGGAGGCACTCAAGCGTGTCTTCACGCCCGAGTTCCGCAACCGCCTCGACGCCGTGGTGCCCTTCAAGTCGCTGACCCAGGACATCATCCGCCAGGTGGTGCACAAGTTCGTCATGCAGCTGGAAGCTCAGCTGGCTGACCGCCACGTCACCATCGAAACCTCGGAAGACGCCGCCGACTGGCTGGCCAAGAACGGCTTCGATGAACTCTACGGTGCCCGCCCGCTGGCCCGGGTGATCCTGGAGCACATCAAGAAGCCCCTGGCCGACGAGATCCTGTTCGGACGCCTGGTCAAGGGCGGCCACGTCAAGGTGGTGCTGCGCGACAGCAAGCTGGCCTTCGACATCGAAGGCGACGAACGCGAAAAGGGCGCGCCGGTCATCGAGAGCCCGGAGCAGGAACCCGAACTGGCGGGGTAGGCTTCTTACAACGGGGTGTCATCCCGGTTTTGGCGCAGCCAAAGACCGGGACCCCCAGCTCCGCCAGCGTCCATTGTGATGTGGCTTCGTAGCCGTGCCCTAAAGGTCAAGCGTCACGCCGGGGGTCCCGGTCTTCGCCTGCGGCGAAACCGGGATGACACGCTTTTTGTGGCTACGCGTTAGCTAATCTCCGCCGCGATCTGCGCTGCCAGCGCCTTGAGCTCTTCCATATCAGCCATCCCCTGCCCGTGCCGCCCCAGTGCGACGCCGTCCCAGCGCGGGATGATGTGGAAATGCAGGTGGAACACGGTCTGGCCGGCGGGTGCCCCGTTGAACTGGGTGATCACCAGGCCGTCAGGGTTCAGCGCCGCGCGCACTGCCTTTGCCACCCGCTGCACGCCCAGCATCAACGGGCCGATCACCTCGGGGGCCTCGTCCAGGAAGTTCCGCGCGGTTGATCCTTTCGGGATCACCAGGGTGTGGCCCCTGGCTTGCGGAAACACGTCCATGAAGGCCAGAACGTGATCGTCCTCATATACCTTGGCGGCGGGCATTTCGCCGCGGAGGACCCTGCCGAAGATGTTGCCGGGGTTGTAGGTTCCGTCAAGGCTCATGAGTAGCGCTCCCGAGAATGGGCGGGGTCTCCGCCTTGAACGGTGAATACTCTTCTTCGAGCCACTCCATCTCCTGTTCCACCCCGGCGCGTTCCTGGGCCAGGAACCGCTCGACGGGTTCGCGCAGGATGGGGTCGGCG
>JANNVY010000369.1:0-4802 GCA_031408375.1 Pseudomonadota bacterium
TGGTGAACAGGAGCTTAAGGCGGCGATGGGTCGCGCCGAAGTGCTGTGCTGCACCATCACCGACAACATCACCGCCGACATCATCGCGGCCAAGGGCGAAAGCCTGAAGATGATCGCCAATTTCGGCGCCGGCATGGACCACATCGACATCCCCGCAGCGGTCGGCGCGGGGCTGATCGTCACCAATACGCCCGGCGTGCTGACCGAAGACACCGCCGACATGACCATGGGCCTGATCCTGGCCACGGCGCGGCGGTTCGTGGAAGGCGCGGACATCATCCGGGCCGGCAAGTTCACCGGCTGGACGCCGACCTGGATGACCGGGCGGCGCATCTGGGGCAAGCGGCTGGGCATCATCGGCATGGGCCGCATCGGCCAGGCGGTGGCCCGCCGCGGCCGGGCCTTCGGCCTGTCGATCCACTACCACAACCGCCGCCAGGCCAATCCGGCGGTGGTCGACGACCTGAACGCGACCTACTGGGACGACCTCGACCAGATGCTGGCCCGTGTCGACATCGTCTCGATCAATTGCCCGCTGACGCCCCAGACCCACCACCTGATGGACGCGCGCCGTCTGGCGCTGCTCCAGCCACACGCCGTGCTGGTCAACACCGCGCGCGGCGAGGTCATCGACGAGGAGGCTCTGGCCGCGGCCCTGAAGGCGCGCGCCTTCGCCGGCGCGGGCCTGGACGTCTTCGAACACGAACCGGCCGTCCACCCCGACCTCATCGGCCTGCCCAACGTCGTGCTGCTGCCGCACATGGGCTCGGCCACCATCGAGGGCCGCATCGACATGGGCGAGCGGGTGATCCTGAACATCAAGACCCTGCAGGACGGGCACAGGCCGCCGGACCGGGTGATCCCCGTCTAGCTCACTCGAAGATCAGCGACGGGTCCGTCGGGCCGGTCGCGGGCGGCAGGATGCTTTCCGCGACCGTGGGTGTCGACGCCTCTACGGTTGGAGCCTCCGCCGCCTCGGTCAGTTTCAGCTTGCCCAGGAAGGCCTTGAGGTCGGCGGCCGAGCGCGCTGGCGCCTCCTCGGGCGGGATGTGGCCGACGCCCTGGTAGACGATCAGCTGGCTGCCGGGGATGGCGGCGGCGAACTGGCGGGCATGGTCGAGCGGGACGAGCTCGTCCTTCTCGCCGTGCAGGATCAGGGTCGGGGTGCGGATCGCGGCCAGGCGCAGCTGGGTGGCCATGGGCCACTGGTCCCAGTTGACGAACAGGTCGGTGATGATGGTCCGGTGACCGGGCGCACGGTTGAAGTCCCAGTAGCGGTCGACCATGGCCTCGGTGGCCAGACGGTCGTTCTCGAAGGACAGCAGCAGGCCGTTCTTCAGGTTGGCGCGGGCGTCCAGGTCCTGGAGCAGGAAACGACCCACCGGGTTGTGCAGGGATCGCACCAGGAAGCTGTCGTTGGCCTTCTTGGCAGCCGGCCGCTCGTCGGGCCAGCCGGAGGAGTCGACCAACACCAGGCCGGTCAGGCGCTCGGGGTGGGCCAGGGCGTATTCCCACGCCACCCAGCCACCCATGGATTCACCGGCGATGACGAAGCGGGTCAGACCCTGTTTGGCGGCGAACTTTTCGATCAGGGCGGCGTAGGTGGTCGGCGAGGCCTCCCAACCCTGCGGCGCCTGGGTCAGGCCGTGGCCGGGCAGGTCGATGGCGATGACTCGGTACTGGCCCGACAGGGCGCTCATCCAAGGCTGCCAGCTTTCCAGCGACGATGTGTAGCCATGCACCAGCAGCACCACGGGCGCGTCAGCGGGTCCCTGGGCCCGGTAACGCACCCGCAGGCCGCCGCCGAGGTCGGCGAACTGGGCGCCCGGGACAGCGTATTTCGCTTCCAGGTCGGCCTGGGGGATGTCGGCGCGGCGCAGGGAGAACCAGCCGGCGACCAGCACCACCGCCACGATGGCCAGCGCCCAGCCGATGATCTTCAGAAGCGTTTTCATGCATCAGACCCTGTATTTCGCCCTTCCAGCCTTCGGCGTGCGGGCTCTTGCGGTCAAGCGTTTGCACGCGCTTGAATCCCCGGCGTAACCCTGGTGACACGCCGGAACGCGGAATTCCGCGCTAGAGTTTCACCCCTTTTCGCAACCCGGAGCGATCCATGATGCGGTGGCTGACTCGATCTGGAGGCGTCATGCCGGTTGCTCAGGTTACGGCCCTGCCCCTCGTGCCTTCGGCGTGGCAGATCGTGCTCAGCCACCAACTTCGCCGGGACCCCGTCGCGCCCGACCTCTCCCCGGTCGCTGACGAAACGCTGATGCAGCGTTGGCGCGACGGGGATCTGAAGGCCTTTGAACTGCTCTACAGCCGCCACCGAGCGCCCCTGCACCGCTACCTGCTGCGCATGGCGCCCTCCCCCGGCGAAGCCGAAGAGATCTTCCAGGACACCTGGATGGCGGTGGTGAAGTCGCGCACAACCTGGACGCCCCAGGCCGCTTTCCGCACCTTCCTGTTCTCGATCGCCAACCGCCGAATGGCCGACGGCCTGCGCACCCGCGCGCGCCGTTTCGGCGAGATTTTCGCCAAGCCGCTGGAAGGCGAGGGCGCCCCGGTGCTGGCCGCGCCCGGGCTCGATCCCCAGCAGTCGGCGGCCAACAACGATCTGGGGCGCGCCCTGCATGCGGCGATAGGAGCTCTGCCCGATGTCCAGCGCCAGGCCTTCCTGCTGCAGGCCGAGGCGGGGTTCAGCCTCGAGGAGATCGCGCTGGCCACCGGCGCGTGCCGCGAAACCGTGAAGAGCCGACTGCGCTACGCCTCCGCCCGCCTCCGCGCCGAACTGGGAGACTGGCTCCATGGATGAGCGCGACGACGACATCCGGCTACAGGCGCTGTATCGTTCGGCCGCCCACGAGGCGCCCAGCGCGGCCATGGACTCCGCCATCCTCGGCGCCGCGGCCGCCAAGGTGCGCCGCGACCGTGTGGCGCCCATCCTGGCCATCGCCGCCGGACTGGTGGTGGCGGTGCTGATCGTGCGCGGCATGGCCCTGCCGACGCCGGGCGCAGCACCCCAGGAAACCCGCAGCTACCTGCTGGCCCTGCACACCCCGCCTGTCGACGCCGCGACCGAGGCCAGGCCATGAGCCGCCCCACCCGCCGCGCCGCCCTGCTGCTGGGGGCCGCCCTGGCCCTGTGGGGCGTGGGGCCGGCGATCGCCCAGGACCGCCACGGCTGGTTCCTCTCCGGCATCAACCAGACGGACTACATCTTCCACACCGGTGAAGGCGGCTCGGGCCGCCGCAGCCAGCGGATGAGCGACGCAGACGAGTTGCGCTCGCGCATCTTTGAGAACTCGGTCCTGTTCCCGCCGCCGGAGGGCCTGCAGGCGGTGTCGATCCGCTCCAAGCCGGCGGTGCGGCCCGGCGGCATGGGCGCCCTGTCGCGCACCGTCCCGGCGCGTCGATTCCTGGGCAAGCGGGTGCGGCTGTCGGCCGACCTGCGCACCGAGCGCGCCGGGCGGGTGCAGATGTGGATGAAGGTCAACGGCGCCGCCGACCGGGTTCTGGCCTTTGACGACATGCAGTCGCGGCCCCTGCGCGGCTCCACGCGCTGGCGGCGCTATTCCATCGTCCTGGAGGTGCCGGCCAACGCCACGGAAATCACTTACGGCTTCCTGCTGGCGGGCTCGGGCACGGCCTGGGCCAAGGATTTCGCCCTCAACCCAACGCCGGCCACGACGCCGCTGACCGGCGGGGCAGGCGGGTCGACGCCTTAGGTCTCCCGGTTCCAAGCCTTGCACTGACGCTGCTCCGCCGCCACTTCTGGCTTCATGAGCAACACCTCCTCCTTCCCCGACTGGCACGGCACCACCATCCTGGCCGTGCGCAAGGGCGGCCAAACGGTCATTGCCGGCGACGGCCAAGTCTCCATGGGCGCCACGGTGGTCAAGGGCGCGGCCCGCAAGGTTCGCCTGCTGGCCGGCGGAAAGGTCATCGCGGGCTTCGCCGGCGCGACGGCCGACGCCTTCACCCTGATCGAGCGGCTCGAGGCCAAGCTGGAGCAGTATCCCGACCAGCTGGCGCGGGCCTGCGTCGACCTGGCCAAGGACTGGCGCACCGACCGCTATCTGCGCCGGCTGGAGGCCATGCTGCTGGTCGCCGACAAGGACGCCATCTTCACCGTCACCGGCGTCGGCGACGTGCTGGAGCCCGAGCACGGCGTGGCCGCCGTGGGATCGGGCGGCAACTATGCGCTGGCCGCCGCCCGCGCCCTGATCGAGAACACTGAACTCGGGGCCGAGGAGATCGCCCGCAAGGCCATGGCCGTGGCCGCCGACATCTGCGTCTACACCAACGGCAACCTGACCGTGGAGACGCTCAGCGCATGACCGAGTTTTCCCCCCGCGAGATCGTCTCCGAGCTCGACCGCTTCATCGTCGGCCACCAGGACGCCAAGCGCGCCGTCGCCGTGGCCCTGCGCAACCGCTGGCGGCGCAAGCGCACGCCCGATGACATCCGCGACGAGATCACGCCCAAGAACATCCTGATGATCGGCCCCACGGGCGTGGGCAAGACCGAGATCGCGCGGCGCCTCGCCCGCCTGGCAAGCCCCCTTCCTGAAGGTCGAGGCCACCAAGTTCACCGAGGTCGGCTACGTCGGCCGCGACGTCGACCAGATCATCCGCGACCTGTTGGAAGCCGCCATCGGCCAGGTCCGCGATCGTAGGCGAGCCGATGTCCGCGCCCGCGCCGAACAGGCCGCCGAGGAGCGCCTGCTGGACGCCCTGGTCGGCCCAGGCTCGCAACCCGCCACCCGCGATAGCTTCCGCAAGAAGCTGCGCGCCGGCGAGCTGG
>JANNVY010000370.1:0-6043 GCA_031408375.1 Pseudomonadota bacterium
AGCGCATTTCCTACCCCGACATTTGTGCGCCGCACTTGATTGCACGGACGCGTTGATCTTTTCCGGATTCGCCTCCCTGGAGAATGCGGGAATCCGACTGAATCGAGGTAGCTCAACCACCTTTCCGCCACAAGTGTGGCAAGAGTTCGCAACACCTTATGAGACAACGGTGTGACGAAAAGGGAACAGGGTCGGAAAGCTTACGCAGGGTAAATTTGGGAGCCCCGCGAGCTGCGCCGGCGGGTCCGGCCATGCATTGCGCAGGGGCCGCTCAAATCAACTGGCGACGCCGCGAGACTTGGCTAATGTGGCGACCGGTTTGGCGCCGGAACCGGGGGGGTTCGTTCGACGCGCCTTCAGCTTGGAGGGCGCAATGACCCAGACACTGTTCGAGATCGCCGCGGGGCTGCTTGCCGTCACCGCGCTGGCCAGCTGGTTCAACGCCAGTGTCCTGAAGCTGCCCGTGGCCGTGGGCCTGATGGTGGTTGGCCTGCTGATTGTGGCGGTCGTCGCCGCAGCGGACTTCATCCAGCCCGGCCTCGGTGTTGGCGAGACTTTCGGCGGCCTGCTGGGTCAGGTGGACTACCCCAGCCTGGTGCTCAACTTCCTGCTGGCCTATCTGCTGTTCGCTGGCGCCATGAACGTCGATCTGGCGGCGCTGGCGCGACGCGGCTTCGCAGTGGCCGTGCTGGCGACCCTCGGCACGGTGATCACCGCTGGCCTGATCGCGGCGGGTTTCTGGGGCGTGGCCCAGTTGGTCGGCTATGACCTCTCACCCGTGTGGGCGCTGGTGTTCGGGGTGCTGATCAGCCCGACCGACCCTATCGCCGTCCTGGCCATGACCAAGCGCACTGACCTGGATGCAGAGGTCCGCGCCCAGCTGGAGGGCGAGGCCCTGTTCAACGACGGCGTGGCGGTGGTGCTGTTCCGCGCCGCCCTGGCTCTGGCGATTGCGCAGACCGGCGGTGGCGAGGGCCATATGGACGCCCTGTCCCTTGGCAAGCACGTGGCCGTGGAAGCCTTGGGCGGCGCCTTGATCGGCGCGGTCGGCGGCGTGGCCGCTGTGCTGTTGCTCAAGGCCACCCGGGACTGGATGACCGAAACCCTGATCACCATCACCTGCGCCACGGCGGTCTACGCCACGGCCATGCATTTCGAGCTGTCCGGCCCTATCGGCGTGGTCGTGGCCGGCCTGGTCGTCGGCTCGACCTGGAGCGAGCGTTCGATGAGCGACGAGGCCAAGCACTACATCCATCCGTTCTGGCACATGACCGACGAGGCCATGAACGCGGTGCTGTTCCTCTTGGCGGGGCTCCTGGTGTTCAATCTGAAGATCGGCCCGGATTTCCCGTGGGCCCTGCTTATCGCGGCGCCGGCCCTGGTGCTGGCGGCGCGCTGGATTGCGATCGCCGTCCCAACCGCCTTGCTGCCGGTGACCGGCCAGAAGGGAAGTCTGTCCCTGATCAATGTGCTGACCTGGGCCGGGGTGCGCGGCGGCCTGTCCCTGGCCATGGCCCTGTCGATCCCTGACGGCCCGCACAGGCAGGCCATCCTGGCCGGGACCTTCGGCGTGGTGATCTTCTCGATGCTCGTGCAGAGCATGACGATGGAAGGTCTGGCCATCCGCACTGGCTACGGCACGCCGCGGGCCAAGCCGGAGCCGATCCATTAACGAGGACCAGGAGCCCCTTGCATCGGTGGGCGTGGCGGCCGATCACGGTGCATGATCCAGCCTGCCTTTGATGCCCGAATCCCCGCGCTGGGGTCGGAGTTCGCCGATGCCGTCGAGGCGGCGGACTTTCCCGCCGCGACCCTGCGCTTTCGCAACGACCGCGCGGCCGCCGAGCTCGGGCTTGCAGGCCTGACCGATCCACAGTGGCTGGACCGGTTCGGTCGTTTCGAACCGCTGGATGCCGGGTTTGGGCCGCCGCTGGCGCTGCGCTACCATGGCCACCAGTTCCGCACCTACAATCCGGACATCGGCGACGGCCGCGGCTTTCTGTTCGCCCAGTTGCGCGACGATCGGGGCCGGCTGATCGACCTGGGCACCAAAGGATCGGGCCGCACGCCCTGGTCGCGGGACGGCGACGGGCGCCTGACGCTCAAGGGGGCGGTGCGAGAGGTTCTGGCCAGCGAGATGCTCGAGGCCCTGGGCGTGCCGACCGGGCGGACCCTGTCGGTGGTGGAGACCGGCGAGCAGCTGGCCCGCCATGACGAGCCCAGTCCCACGCGGGGCGCGGTGATGGTGCGCAGCCTGTGGAGCCACATCCGCTTCGGGACTTTCCAGCGCCACGCCTGGTTCGACCGGCGCGACCTGCTCGCAACCCTGATCGATCATGTGGTGGAGACCTACTACCCCGACCTGGCGGAAACGGCGGGCGAGGCGAGGGTGGTGGCGTTGCTCCAGGCCATCACGCGACGCTCGGCGCGGCTGGCGGGCCGGTGGATGGCGGCGGGGTTCGTGCACGGGGTGCTCAACACCGACAACCTGAACGTCACCGGCGAGAGTTTCGACTACGGCCCCTGGCGGTTCCTGCCCTGGTACGAGCCCGGCTTCACCGCGGCCTATTTCGACGAGGGTGGCCTCTACGCCTACGGCCGCCAGGCCGAGGCGGTGTTCTGGAACCTCCAGCAGCTGGCCGCCTGCCTCTCGCTGGTGGTTGAAAACCCGGCGTCGCTGATCGAGGCCCTGAACGGGTTCTCCGAGGCCTATCACGCATCCCTGCGTGAGGCCTTCACGGCTCGCTTCGGCGTCGCTTCGAGAGGTGAAGACGCGGATTCGGCGCTCACGATCGCGGCGCTCACCTTCCTGCGCGCGGCGGGCGAGCCGATGCGCTGGGAGCCCCTGTTCTTCGACTGGTTCGGCGGCGAAGCCTCGACCGCGCGCGCCATGGCCGGCCCGCGGGCCGCGCTCTACGCAGGCCCGGCCTTCGACGCCTTCCGCACGGCACTGACCGGCTATGCGCCGCTGCGCCCCGAGGTCCTTGCCGATCCCTATTTCGGCCGTGCCGAGCCCGAGGAAATGCTGTTCCCCGAGGTCGAGGCGATCTGGGCCCCGATTGCGGAGCGCGACGACTGGTCAGCGTTGAACGCCAAGATATCGGCCATCCGGGTCGCGGCGGAAGCCTACGGACTGGAGCCTTTCGCCGACTAGACCCTTCTCGCAGGCGAGAAAGGAACAAAAGTGGTACGATATCCGGAGAATCTCTCCCGGAGCCCGCCATGCCCGCCAATCCCGCTTCCGCCCGCGCCTTTCATGACCTGCATCGCCAGGGCCTGCTGATCCTCGCCAACGCCTGGGATGCGGGTTCGGCGCGCCTGATCGAGAGCCTGGGCGCCCGGGCCATCGCCACCACCAGCTGTGGCGTCGCCTGGTCTCACGGCTATCCGGACGGCGATTTCCTGCCTATGGACCGGGTCGTCTCGACCGTCGCCTCGATCGCCCGGGTCGTGAGCGTCCCGATCACGGCGGACGTGGAGGGCGGCTATTCCGACGATCCCGCAGAGGTCGGGGCCAATATCGCCCGCGTCATCGAGGCGGGGGCCGCCGGCATCAACATCGAAGACGGGCCGGCGTCGGTCGACCTGACCTGCCGCAAGATCGAGGCGGTGCGGGCTTCGGCCGACAAGCTGGGCGTGGACCTGTTCATCAACGCTCGCTGCGACGTCTACCTGCGCGGCCTGGCCCCCGCGGGCGCACAGGTCGCCGAGACCCTGTCGCGCGGCGCGAAATACAGGGAGGCGGGGGCCAGCGGCCTGTTCGCGCCCGGCGTGGTCGATCCGGGCGAGATCCGAGAGCTGGCCTCAGGCTCCGCGCTGCCGCTCAACGTCATGGCGCGGGCCGGTTTGCCGGACGGCGCCGGGCTCGAGGCGCTGGGCGCCCGCCGCCTGAGTTCGGGCGGCGACCTGGCCGAGGCGCTCTATGGCCGTCTGCGCGATCTGGCGTCCGACTTCCTGCGCACCGGGAACTGCGAGCCGCTGGAGGCCGGCGCCATGTCCTATCCGGACCTCAATGTCTTGATGGTGAAGGACTAGGCGGGCTCGACCGGCGCTTCCCCAGGTTGCGAAAACCGCAGTCTGCCGGGCAGTTTGAACTCCTTGGCGGTCGTCTTCACCAGTGGGACGCCACCCAGGGCGAGCGTGCCTTCACCGGTCAGGATACCGGCGTGCACGCCAGTGATTCGACCGCCGGACACCGCCAGTGAAACGTCCTTCAGCTTCAGGTTCAGGCCGATCTGGAAGGCCAGGTCGCAGAGCTTGGCCGCCCCGATGTAGAGCTCGATCTTCGGCTCGTGACTCGACTTGATCGCATGCTCCAGCAGGGGGGCGACGATGGTCGTTCCCGGCGCACCGCGCGTGGCCGCCATCGCATCCTTCACCACCTTCAGCTTGCCCCAGGACGCGCCCATGACGTCGCCGAGATCGACGCTGAGGATGTCGTCGAGCGCGCCCTTCATCGCCCCGATAAGGGCGGGGCCGACGGCGCGGGGCGGGGCCTTGCCGTCGACCTTCATGGCCTCGACGCAGGGATCGAGATCGATTTGTTCGGCCGCAGGCTTGGACGGATCGTCGACGAAAAGCGCCTTGAGGGTGAGAGGGGCGTCGGTCATGAGGCCTCCGCGGCGGGCGCCGGATAGTCGATATGAGAGGTGTAGTCGCCCGGGACGGCCCGGGCGGTAGGGGCGGGCAGGTCGGCATCCTGGCCGCCGAAGTCGGGGGCAGAGACCGTGCCGGTGTCGATCCGCGCCACGGCTCGCGGCTTGGGGCCGAACACCGCGATCACTACGCGCGATACAGCTACCCCGGCCACCAGCAGGGCGACGGCGATGCCCAGCAGGATGAAGGGCAAGCGCAGCGGTGAGCTATCCTTGGCGGGCGGAGGGGGCGGAACCTGCGGAATCGGAGGCGGCAGCGTGACCAGGGCCGGCGTCTCCGCTTCAGTAGTGGCTGGAACCGGATCGGGCGCGGGCTGGACTGGCGCCGGTGGTTCAGATTTGGCGGCGCGGCGGGCTGCCTCGCGGCTGGCCTGGCGCTCAGCGGCGCGGGCCCGCTTGGCAGCGCGTTCGGCGACGGCTTGCTGGTTCCGAGCGCGCTGGGCCGCCGCCGCCGCCGAGGCGCGGGCAGCCTCGGCTCGGTCAGCGTCGTCGCGAGCGCGCGCTTCGCTGCGGGCCTGGGCCTCAGCAGCCGCGCGGTCGGCTGCGGCCTGCTCGTCCCGCTGGCGTGCGACTTCCTGTCGTTCCAGTTCCCGCTCGCGTTCACGGGCCTCGCGTCGTTCCGCCTCGCGCTTGCGCCGGGCTTCCTCGGCGCGCCGGGCGATGTCGAGGACGGTCCCCACCACCTTGCCGGTGTCGGCGCCGCTCTCACCGCCGCGCTCACGAGGTGGCTCGGTCTGGGCCTGGCCTTGGGCCGGATGAGCGAGCGCCAGCATCACAAGCGCGCTCAGCGCCGCCAGGCGAAGGTCTGTCCAGCTGATGGGTCGGCCCGCCATCGGCGTCGTTCCTGCACGTTCGCGCCAGTGTCGCCTATCGCGGCGCGAGTCGCCAACGGCTGGTGGCTCGGCGAGGCGACCGAGGTTCGCGCGGCCCGGGAGGGACTCGAACCCCCGACCTTAGCTTTAGGAAAGCTCTGCTCTATCCTGCTGAGCTACCGGGCCTGCGCGGAGTTCTGATAGCCCGCCCGGAGACGCAGACCAAGGTCCGGCTGAGCATCGTCCCGATTGTGGTTAATGGCCTTTGTGATACAATATGTTGCGGTGAACAAAACCCGAATCGGATGAGGTCACTGATTCGGTCATGATTCGTTTCGCCCCTGTTCCGCAGGCGGAACTCTCAGCGTTAACCCCTTAGCGAAATTGCCAAAACGCCGCGCTTGCCGCGCGCGCCGGCAATCGCCACCTTCAAATCATGAGTGACCGTGGCACGGGGCTCGCGCCGTCGAAGTTGACGGCGGTGCTGGGCCCGACCAATACCGGCAAGACCCATCTGGCGGTGGAGCGCATGCTGGGCCACGCGTCCGGCATGATCGGCCTGCCGCTGCGCCTGCT
>JANNVY010000371.1:0-6810 GCA_031408375.1 Pseudomonadota bacterium
CAAACCCTTGCGGGGCGTTGATTTCCAGACCCTGTTCTCGCCGAGTGGCCGCCGCGCAGTCACCCAGGCCGCCCTGTCCGCCCTGAACGATCCCGATCCCACGGTCCTGACCTGCGACGGCTTCAGCGCCGAGGGCCGCCAACTGAGCCTCGAGATCACCCTGGCGCCCCTGGCCGGGCCAGACGGCCGCATCGACCGCCTGCTGGGCCTCTATCAGCCCACCAGCCTGGTCGCCCGCCTGGGCGGCAAGCCGGTGATCGAGATGAACGCCCGCATCACCGCCGGCGAGGGCCGCAGCCATCTGAAGCTGGTGGTCAATGAGGGCCTTCGCCTGGGCTGAGGCGACAAAAACCCGTTTGAAATCACCTTAAGTAATTGTTTTATATGTAATATGTCGAATATCACCCCTGACAAACCCCTCTAAACGGGGTCGACGGGCTTCAAATCGCGCACATATCGTCGCCAATTCTCGACATAGTGCTGGGCCGAGGCGGTCAGGATATCGACCTGAAAGGACTCGAGCTGGCGGATCACCTTGCCCGGCTGGCCCACGACCAGCGAGTTGTCGGGGATCACCTTGCCCTCGGGGATCAGGGCGCCGGCCCCGATCAGGCAGTTGTTCCCGATCACCGCCCGGCTGAGGATCACCGCCCCGATGCCGATCAGGCAGTTGTCGCCGATGGTGCAGCTGTGGATCATGGCCATGTGGCCCACGGTCACGTCGCGCCCGATGATCAGCGGAGCGCCCGGATCCGAGTGGAGCACGCTGCCGTCCTGGATGTTGGAGTTCTCACCGATGGTGATCGGATCGTTGTCGCCCCGGACCACGGCGCCGAACCAGACGCTGGCGTTCCTCGCGAGAATCACATCTCCTACTACGACTGCCCCGGGCGCTATCCAGTATTCGCCCGCCGGAGGCGTCTGCGGCGTCTTGCCGCCCAAAGCATAAATAGTCATCCGAACACCCCGTAACTGCGACAATTCTACTGTTTAACGGTTCAGAAAGGTCGCTACCCTCATTGTAGGGGTGCGATTCGAAAGCACGAAATCGTGCCGCAGGATCGAGAGCCGGGACATGCCGTCCCGGCCCAGAGCGGGGTACGGAGTGGCGCGTTCAGCGTTTCTGTACAGTTCAACAGCGGAGCCGCCAGGCGCCGTCGCACCTGTCCCGACTGACTTCACCCCAAATCGAGGGCGCGACCATTACGGTCTCGCCCTTTTTTCATGCCCAGTTGGAGGCCGTAGATGACCAAGCGTGCGCTCAAGCGTCAGGCTCGCGAAAACTCGTATGAGGGCGGGAACTATGCTGATGACTCCAAGATCCGCCGGCTGCCGGTAGATCGCGCCTGGTCCCCGCTCGGGGCTTCCAACGACGACCGCGGCCACTCCTACATGAAGACCATCAAGGCCAAGTCGGACGGCCAGGCCGAACTGATGGCCGCCATCGACCGCTCCAGCCTGGTCATGGCGCTTGGCCCCGCAGGCACGGGCAAGACCTACCTGGCCATCGCCAAGGCGGTGGAGGCGTTGGAGGCCGGCAAGGTCGCCCGCATCGTCCTGTCGCGCCCCGCCGTCGAGGCCGGGGAGTCGATCGGGTTCCTGCCCGGCGACATGGAGGACAAGCTCGCCCCCTACCTGCGCCCGCTCTACGACGCCCTTTCGGACCGCCTGTCGATGAAGCGGGTCAGGGCGTTGATGGCCGAGGGCCTGATCGAGATCGCGCCCGTTGGCTACATGCGCGGCCGCACGCTCAACAACGCCTTCGTGGTCATCGATGAGGCCCAGAACTGCACCTACGTGCAGCTCAAGATGCTGCTGACGCGCCTGGGCTGGAGCTCGACCATGGTGGTCACCGGCGATCCGCAGCAGTCAGACCTGCTGCCGGGCATCTCGGGCCTGGGCGACATCGCCGAGAAGCTGGAGGCCGTCCCGGACATCTCGGTCGTGCGCCTGAAGGACGCCGACATCGTCCGCCACCCGCTGGTGGCCAGCATGCTTGGGGTGATCTAGGGCCCGAAGGCAGAGTCGAAGACAGCGACGCCGCGGCCCTGGCCGCGGCGTTTGCCGTTGGGTCCTACTCCAGGTCTTCGGCCAGGATCGCCATTTCGAACATGAACGAGCCGTCCTCGTCCTCGTCCTGGAACACCACGCCGATGAACTCTTCGCCGACGTAGACCTCGGCGGAGTCCTTCTGCTTGGGGCGCGGCTTCAGGTTCAGGTTGGCCGAGCCGAAGGTGCGCTTCAGGTGCGCTTCGATCTTGCGAATGTCGGTCTCGTTCACGGGGAACCCTTCTCGGCTTGTGGCCGTGGGTTTAGGCGCGAAGTCCCCGGGCAGGCAAGCCCGGCGGCGGCTTCAGATGACGAAATCGAGGATATCGGGGACCGTGTGGTCCATGGTCCGCGCGGGCTCATCCACGCCCGGACAGTTCACGATCCGGGCCGGCACGCCCGCCGCCGTGCAGTGGGGCGGCACGTCCTTCAGCACCACTGAACCCGACGCGACCTTGGCGAAATCGCCGACCTGGATATTGCCCAGCACCTTGGCGCCGGCGCCCAGCAGTACGCCCTTGCCTACCTTGGGGTGGCGATCGCCGCGCTGGGCGCCCGTGCCGCCCAGGGTCACGCCGTGCAGCATGGAGACGTCATCGCCGACCACGGCGGTCTCGCCGATCACCACACCGGTGGCATGGTCGACAAAGATGCCGGAGCCGATGCGGGCGGCCGGATGAATGTCGACCTGGAACAGCTCGGAGGTCCGGCTTTGCAGGTGCAGCGCCATCATCTCGCTGCCGTGAGTCCACAGCCAGTGGGACACGCGGTAGACCTGCAACGCCATGAAACCCTTGTAGAACAGGAAGGCCGGCAGGTAGCCGCGCGCGGCGGGGTCCCGCTCCATCACCGCCACCAGGTCCGCTTCCGCGGCAGCCACCAGGGAAGGATCGGCCGCATAGGCCTCCGCGCAAACTTCGCGAGCGGTGAGCGCCGAGACGCCCTCTTCGCCGATCTTGCGGGCAAGCTGGAACGACAGGGCCGACGCCAGGCTGTCGTGGCGCAGGATCACCCCGTTCAGCATCGAGGCCAGAGCCGGCTCCTGCCGCGCGACAACCTCGGCCTCATCCAGCAGGGCGCGCCAGACGGTCGTCTGGCCGGTGACCACTTTCTGGCTGGTGACCACTTCAAGCATGCGGCTCATGGCCTGATCTCCGATTCCGGCGCTGCCCTGAGTCTACCACAGGGCTGCCTTTACCGTCCTTAACCCGCCACATGGGGTCGGCAAGATGGGAGCGCCAGCGGCGCGCGGCTCGATTTAGGGGCAGCGGACCGTCGGCGTTTGCGTTTAATGGGGTCGGCCGCTTCGGACCCGTCCTGGCGGCGCCTCAGTCAGATGGTGCTCATCATGCGTGCAAGCCAGGCCGCCGTCCTGTCGGCCTTTCTCACCCTCGCCCCGCTGGCGGCCGCGTCGCCGGCGCTGGCGGCCGAGCGGCGGATGACCGGCGACGAGATCCGCGACATCGCCCGGCGCGAGCTGCTTTGGTGTGAGGAGTACGACGCCGGCAAGGACGACTGCGAGGTGGTCAGCCTGCTCAGGCTCAAGCCCGACGGCTCGTTGTCGGAGACCAGCACCCTGCTGCTGCAGGCCGAGCCCCGGCTGATGGTCTACATCGCCGACACGGACTCCATCGACGGCGACCGCCTGTGCGGCAAGGTCGAGGCGCAGAAGATTCGTTTCGCCTTCACCCTGGAAGGCCAGGCCATGTCGACCGAGGCGGCCGCCACCCTGCAGGCCTTGTTCCGCTCGCAGATGGGGGAATTCGAGGGCAAAACGCTCTGCCAGGTCTTCTTCCGCGGCGAGGACCCCAACGTCATCCGCGAGGAGATCACCGTCGACGGCGAGCGCCGTACCGACCTGGAAAGCACCTACCACCTGCGTGAAGGCGGCGCGGCCCTGAACCTGCGCCCGCAACTGCCTCCCGAAGAAGACAGCAACCGGACAACCCTTTGAGCCTTCCCTTCCCCGAACTTGGCGATCCGCTGCCGATCAGCGCCGATCCTGGCCTGCTCGACATCCTGGCGCGGCGTCGCTCGACCCCGGCCCAGGCGCTGGGCCTGCCGGGTCCGTCGCCGCAGCAGGTTCGCGACCTCATCGCGCTGGGCGCCCGGGCGCCGGACCACGGCAAGCTGGCGCCGTGGCGATTCGTGATCATCGAACCTGGGCCCAAGGCCGCGCTCGTGGCCCGACTGGAGGTCTTGGCCGCCGGGCAGCCCAACCCCGAACAGGCCGCCGCCAAGCTGGCCAAGCTGGCGGCCGCGCCGCTGAGTGTGATGGTGATCTCGCGCGCCCGACCGGATCCCAAGGTTCCCGAGTGGGAGCAGGTGCTGTCCGCCGGCGCCGTCTGCACGATCATGCTGCTGGCCGCCGCCGGCCTGGGTTTCGGGGCCAACTGGATTACCGACTGGTACGCCTATGAGCCCGAGGCCGCTGGTTTGCTGGGCCTTGAGAGCGGTGAGAAGGTCGCGGGCTTCATCCATCTCGGCACCCCGCGCGACGCGCCGCTGGAGCGGGCGCGGCCGGACGTGGACAGTCTGATCAGCCGGCTGGAGTAGCCCGCCGTTCCTCCGGCCGGTGGACCAGCGAGACCAGCACGAAGCTGATGATCATCAGCAGGTACCAGCTGCCGATCTTGGCCAGCGATACCGGGCTCCAGCCGTGCTCCTGACCCGGATAGAGCCAGGCGCGGGAGTAGGTGCCGATGTTCTCGGCCAGCCAGATGAACAGCGCCACCAGGCCAAAGCCCAGCAGCACCGGCATGCCGCGTTCGTTGCGGTCGGGCGTGAACCAGAACCAGCTCTTCCAGAACAGCAGGGCGGTGGCCGCGAACAGGCCCCAGCGGATATCTGGAAGCCAGTGATGCATGAAGAAATTCAGATAGATGGCGGCCGCCAGCAGCCAGGTGGTCCAGGCGGGCGGATAGCCTGAGAAGCGGATGTCGAAGATGCGCCAGATGCGGGCGATGTAGCTGCCGACGGCGGCGTACATGAAGCCTGAAAACAGCGGCACCATGCCGATCTTGAGCAGCCCCGCCTCCGGGTAAAGCCATGATCCGTGGGCGGTCTTGAACAGCTCCATGATGGTGCCGACGACGTGGAAGACGAAGATCACCTTCGCCTCCTCCCAGCTCTCCAGCTTCAGCCACAGCATGCCGGCCTGGATGGCCACCGCCGCGATCACCAGGAAGTCGTAGCGGGCCAGCAGGGCGTCCTTCGGCCACAGGAAATTGGTGGCGAAGAGCAGGGTCAGCATCAGGCCGCCGAACAGGCAGGCCCACGCTTGCTTCAGGCCAAACATCAGGAACTCGAAGGCCCAACGGCCAAGTTGCGTCCGGTCGGCCCGTCGCTCGATCGCCGCCAGTACGCCGCGACCCCACGCCTCCAGCGGCAGACGGATCGCCGGTGAGGTCCCCTCGACCCTCACCGTCATGCTCACCCCCGGCCCCGGTAACCCGCCACGCCGGGATCGGGCAGCCACAGGCCCTTGGGCGGCTCGCCGGTCTGCCAGAAGACGTCGATCGGGATGCCGCCGCGCGGGTACCAGTAGCCGCCGATGCGCAGGAAATGCGGCTCCAGCAGACCTGCGATCCGCTTGCCGATCTGGATGGTGCAGTCCTCGTGGAAGGCGCCGTGGTTGCGGAAGGACTGCAGGAACAGCTTCAGGCTCTTGGACTCGACGATGAAGCCTTGCGGCGCGTAGTCGATCACCAGGTGGGCGAAGTCCGGCTGGCCGGTCACCGGGCACAGCGAGGTGAACTCCGGCGCGGTGAAGCGCGCCAGGTACAGCGTGTCGGGATGCGGATTGGGCGCGCGTTCCAGCACCGCCTGGTCGGGGTTGGTCGGCGGCTGGATGTGGCCGCCCAGCTGGGTCAGGCCGGAAGTGTCTGTGCTCATGGCTTGGTCCTTACCCGAGCTTGGGCCATGCTCGCCACCCAAGAGGCGTCAATTCGGAGTGGAGAGCATGTGCAGGGTAGCGTGGGGGGCGCTGGTCGCGTTGGGACTGGCGAGCGCGGCGGCGGCTCAGGATTTCGACGGCGCGCCATGGATGCGCACCGAATTGCCGACGGGCGACATCGTCTGGATCGCGTCTGCAGATATCGCGTCCGACTCCATCGGATCGGGCCCGGTTCACGTGCTGCGAGGCCTCGGGACCCGGCCGGGGACCTATCTGATCAACGAATATCGCTTCAGTTGCGATGGCGGAGTCCAGGCGCGGACCCTTACCTGGGGCCGCGACGGCCCGGGCCAGGAGCCGGAGCCGCGCCCCGAGCGTGAGGTGCGCCGCGGCGGCGTCGAGGGCGGCCTGTTCGAAATCGCATGCGAAGACGCGCCGCTGTTGACCGACATCGAGGTCGGCTCCGCCCGCGAGGCTCTGGAATACGACGTCCTGGCCCGCGATCGCGGCTGGACCCCGCGCACCACGCGCTGGGACAGCGGCCCCGGCGGGCCCGACGGTCCGGATGAGGAGCCGCGCGAACCTTCCGGCGACGGTCAGCGGTAGAGCCGCCGGCCATTGCCCCCGAGAGTCCGGGGCAAATGGCCGGCAGAAGGATTCATACCGTCAACAGAATTGAGCAGAGGCGGCGTTGCTATTCGTCTCCGCCGTCGTCGTCACCGCCGTCGTCGCCGGAATCATCGTCCCCGCCGTCGTCGTCATCGCCGTCATCGTCGGAATCATCGTCGCCGCCGTCGTCGTCATCGCCGTCGTCGCCGGAATCATCGTCCCCGCCGTCGTCGTCATCGCCGTCATCGTCGGAATCA
>JANNVY010000372.1:0-2480 GCA_031408375.1 Pseudomonadota bacterium
GGGGTCAACCGGTGACAGGCTGTCGGCGATCCGACTCACGCCACGAACTGCGTCACCGAGCACACCATCCAAACGAAGGCGCTGACCGAAGCAAGGGACATGACGTCACGAACCAGACGCAGCATGAGAGTTCTCCACAGGGTTGCCTGTTTGTTCCGTGGCTGTTTATTCTGGTTTTGTTCTCATTGCAACAGCCGATCACCACATGCCGACGATCGCGACCCCATCCCAATCAACCCCGCCGTCATTCCGGACACGCCAAAGGCGTGATCCGGAACCCAGCAAGTGCGAGGCTGAAGCTGGGTGTCGCTACCGCGAGGCCGGCGCTTCTGGATTCCGGACGAGCGCAAACGCGCTTCTCGGAGTGACGGCGGTGGTGGCTATATGAGCCGTTACCCGTTCATCGCTGTCTACATCATGGCCAGCCAGCGCAACGGGACGCTCTACTTCGGTGTCACCAGCAACCTCCTTGAACGGGTGAGGAAGCACAAAGCCGGGACTTTCGAAGGCTTCTCGAGAAAACACAGCTGCACGCGCCTGGTCTGGTTCGAACGCCACCACTACCTCCCGCCCGCCTTCGTGCGCGAGACGCGGATCAAGGGTTGGCGGCGCAAGTGGAAGCTCGATTTGATCGAGGCGGAGAACCCGGACTGGCGAGACCTGTCCGACGGCTGGTTCGACGAAACCGTCAACCGCTGGCTGCTTGATCCCAACAACCCGTAGCTCAAACCGTCCCCTTCCCCCGCCGTCATCCCGGATCGCGAAGCAAAGGCGCGAAGCAGCCAAACGCCGCAGGCGTTATCCGGAACCCAGCAAGCACGCGGGCGAAACTGGGCGTCGCTACGTTGAGGTCCCGCTGCTGGGTTCCGGATAAGCGCTGACGCGCTTTCCGGAATGACGGCGGTGAAAGGTTGGAGCTGAGTTCAACCCTACCCCACGACCGGCCGGTGCACCCGCACCACCTTCGGATTGCCCTTCACCTCTGACCAGATCATCCGGTCGTCCTGCATGACGCACATGTAGGCGGCGTAGGGTTTGCCGTCGCGGGTAATGACCACCTTGCCCTGGTCGTCGACGACGCGGGCGACGTAGGTGGCTGGGTCCGCGGCGTCGGCGCGGTCGAGGCTGGCGTCGATGGCGGCCTTGTCGGCCAGGGGCTGGGCGTGACCGACGGACATGTAGGCGCCCTGGTAGCCGAAGCGGACGTACTGGTGGGGGTATCTGACGTAGAAGGCCTCCGCTTCGGGCACGGCGGTCTCGAGGATGTCGGCCCGCCAGGTCCCCCTCAGGTCGCCGGAGCGGCACGTGGCGTAATAGCTGGGCTGGGCCTGGCCAGGGCCACTGGAAATCGCGGCCAACGCAACAGCCAGGGCGAACAGGCGTCCGGTCATCACCGATCCTCCGTTGAAGCTATGCCGCACGGAGGGTCCGCCAAATGGGCGGTCGGGTCAAACGGCCCGGACGGCGGCCGCGTGGGCTCAGTACTCATTGGCGATGGTGCCCTCGCGAAAATCCTTACCCGTTGGGTAAGGATTGAAGCGCGACCTTACCGCACCCGAACCTGCACGCGCCGCACCGGCGGATTGCCCGAGAGCTCGGTCCAGACCATCACCGGCCCCTCCATGGCGCACATGAAGCCCTGGAACGGCTGGCCGTCGCGATAGATGATCAGCATGCCATTTCCCTGGATGCGCGCGGCATAGGTCACGCCGTCGGCGGCGTCGGCGCGGTTCAGGCTGGCGCTGACCGGGGCCAAACCCGCCAAGGGGGTGTCGCGGGCGACGTAGTCGTACTTTCCGGCCGCGGTGAAGCGCATGTATTCGACCGGGTGCTGGCGATAGAAGTCCTGCACCCCCTTCTCGGCGGCGACCACGCTCTTCAGGCTCCAGACGCCGGTCAGACCGGCCTGGGTGCAGACCTTGCGTGGCGCGGGCGCGGCGTGGCTGGCGGGTGTGACCGAGGCGGCGGCGAGCGCCAGGGCGAGCATGCAAAGCGGACGGGTCATGGCCGACCTCCCGTGAAGCTGGCCGCCAGCCTGTGCCGGAGACGCCCGGGCGTCAAATCCGCCGCCGCCCTCAGTAGGTCAGGCTCTGCGCGGGACGCTCTTCCAGGTGGCCGTCCTTGATCGCGAACACCCGGTCCATGTAGCCGGCCAGCTCCATGTTGTGGGTGGCGATCAGCGCCGCCACGCCGGTCGTGCGGACCAGCTCGTGCAGGGCGGCGAACACCACCTTGGAGGTCTCGGGGTCGAGGTTTCCGGTGGGCTCGTCGGCCAGCAGGAGCGACGGATGATTGGCCAGGGCGCGGGCCACTGCCACTCGCTGCTGTTCCCCGCCGGACATCTGGGCCGGCTGGTGGTCGACCCGTTCGGCCAGGCCAAGGGCGGTCAGCAGTTCCCCCGCCCGCTCGCGCGCCTGGTCTTTCGAGCGGCCGGCGATGCGTTGAGGCAGGGCGACGTTGTCCAGCGCCGAGAACTCCGG
>JANNVY010000373.1:0-2885 GCA_031408375.1 Pseudomonadota bacterium
CGTCGAAGGCGCGCTCGGCGAACCCCTCAACGTCGTCCATCTCCGGCGCCGGCTCGACGCCCGAGGCCTCGGGCGGGCCAGCGTAGGCGATGGCGCAGGAAATACAGGGCGCCAGCTCCGGCAGCATAATCGCGCGCAGCCTGGCGCGACGCACTACGCCGTCACCGGCGCGCAGCACGATGTCGATGGGGTCGAGGCGCTGTCCGGCCTTCAGCCGCGCAAGTGCGCTGGCCACATGCTCGGCGGATGAGTGGATCAGCAGCTGGTCCAGCTTGAGTGCCGCCAGTCCTTCGGTCCGGACCGACGCGGAGGGCGGCGCGCCGGTGGCGTAGGTCACGCGCCAGCGATCATCCAGCTCCACGAGCAGGTCCGCCGCCGCGAAGGCGAAGCCGAGAAGTCGAACAGGTGAGGGCATTTTGCTCCCGCGCCGAAGCGAGCCCGCATTCAACCTGACGACTGTTAATATTCCACGGACGCGACAGCCGTGGCCGCCGCCGATCTAACCGACCTTGCGGAATACGAGGCTCAGGTTGTTGGCCGGCATGGCGATGGTCTCGGCCAGCACCAGGTGGTGGCTGCGGCCGGCGGCCCTTACATGGCCGACGTCACGCACGCCCCAGGCCGGGTCGCGGGCCTTCAGGTCGGCGTCGAACTCGGCATTGGAGGGGGCGGTATGCTCGCCACCCACGGTGAAGGGTCCATAGACGAACACCATGCCGCCCTTGGGCAGAATCCGCGCGGCGCCCCGCATCATGCCTTTGGTCGCCTCCAGTGGGGAGATGTGGACCATGTTGATGCAGACCACCGCATCGGCCTTGCCGATCAGCCAGGTCTCAGGATGTGCGGCGTCGAGCGGCAGAGGCTTTTTCAGGTTGGGCAGGTTCTTGGTCAGCCGCCAGGCGTCGATGCTCTTGATCGCAGTCGGGTCGGGATCCGTCGGCTGCCAGGTGATCTCTGGCATGGCCTCGGCCATCCACAGCGCGTGCTCCCCGGCGCCCGATGCGATTTCCAGCACCAGACCGGGCTGGGGCAGGCGTTCGCGCAGCAGCTTCAGGATCGGACCGAAATTACGGGCGGAGGCGTCGGACGTAAGGCCAGTCATGGATCAGGCTCCGAAGGCATAGTCGAGGGTGCGTGCGACCAGCACGGCGGTGGAATCGATCAGTGGCGCGTCGAGGTCGCCGGGCGCCAGCACCAGCGGAATTTCGGTGCAGGCGGCGACCACGATGGTGGCGCCGCCGGCGATCAGGGAGCGGGCCAGCGCGGCCATCTCGTCTCGGACAGATGAGCCCATATCTCCAGCCTTGATGGCGGAAATGCAGGCCATGAACCGGTCCTGGTCATCGGCTCCGAGAATGACGGGTGTAACCCCCTGCTCGGCCAGCGCGGTCTCGTATAGCCTGGCCGCACGCGCGCCGTCGACCGCCAGCACGCCCACCTTGCCTCCGGGGGCTGCGGCGGCGGCGACATTGGCGGTCTCGTCAATGAGGCTGATCAGCGGGATCGCGACGGCGGCGCGGATGTCGGCGGCGAAGGCGTGGGCGGTGTTGCAGGGCATGACCAGGAAGTCGGCGCCGGCGCGCTCAAGGCCGCGCGCCATTTCCGCCAACATCGGCCCTGGGGACGGCCCGTCGCCGACGATGGCGGCGTTGCGGTCGGGAACCTTCGGGTTGCAGTCGACGATGACGCGCAGGTGGTCCTGGTCGCGTTCCGCCGGGGTGGCGGCCAGCAGGCGGGCCTGGAAGTCCAGCGTCGCCGCCGGGCCCATGCCGCCGAGGACGCCGACCGTCCGGCTCATCGGGCTCCGGTCCTCAGGACATCTTCATAGGCGAACAGCCCGGGCGCGCCTCCGGTGTGCAGGAAGACCACTCGCTCGCCGGCCCTGAAATGGCCGCGGCGGACCAGCGAGATCAGCCCGTCCATGGCCTTGCCGGTGTAGACCGGGTCCAGCAGCACGCCCTCCAGCCGGGCCAGCATCCGCACGGCTTCGACCATGCCTCCGGTGGGGATCGAGTATCCGCCCCCAACCCACTCGTCGAGGCAGACGACGCTGTCGTGCGCGGGGGCATCGACGCCCAGCAGGGCGGCGGTTTCGAGCGCGAGCTTGTGGACGTTGCCTTCCTGCTCGGTGCGCGGACGGCGGACGTTGATCCCGGTCAGGGGGATGCCCGAATTGGTCATGGTCAGGCCGACCAGCAGGCCCGAATGGGTGCCGGCGCTGCCGGAGGCGCAGACCATGTGGTCGAAGGCGATGCCGAGCTCGAAGCTTTGGGCCATGAGCTCTTCGGCGCAGGCGACGTAGCCGAGAGCGCCCAGCGGGTTGGAGCCGCCGCCGGGTATGACGTAGGCCTTGCGCCCCACGCTCGCGACGTCTTCGGCCTCGGCCTGCATGGCGGCCGCCAAGTCGGAGCCCAGCGGGGTGACGGAGATCTTCTCCACGCCCATCAGGTCGAACAGGAAGTTGTTGCCCGACGCGTCGGCGGCATAGGTGCCGGGCACGCGCTCCTCGATCACCAGTCGGCACTTCAGGCCTTCCTTCACCGCGGCGGCGAGTGTCAGGCGACAGTGGTTGGACTGCGGCGCGCCGACCGTGACCAGGGTGTCGGCGCCCTGGGCCAGGGCGTCTGCGACGAGGAACTCAAGCTTGCGGGTCTTGTTGCCGCCGGCGGCGAGGCCCAACAGGTCGTCGCGCTTGATCCAGACCTCGGGTCCGCCGAGCGCGGCGCTCAGGCGATCCAGCCGCTCCAGCGGCGTCGGGCCGGGCGTGTAGCGGCGTCGGGGGAAGCGGGCGAGACGCATCGGAAATCCTCGCGGGTCGGCCTCGCGGCTCGGAAGGCGCTAGCCCTAGCGGCCCGGGACCGCCGGGTCGAGCCGCGCCCCCCCGC
>JANNVY010000374.1:0-1545 GCA_031408375.1 Pseudomonadota bacterium
AGCCAGCCGATCATATCGCGCTCCTGGGGATCGCTGGTCGCGGGCGCCGCCTTCGACTGGTCCGACCAGAACACCGACGTCTTCTCCACCGTCGCCATCACCGAGGACCGCACCCGGGTGCTGTCGCTGCGGCTGTCGGGCCGCTGGCGGGACGATCGCCACGTCGCTTCCGGCTGGGTCGAGGCCCGTCAGGGTCTGGACGTCGGCAACGCCAGCCAGCCCGGCGATGCGCTGCTGTCGCGCGGCGAAGGCGACCCGCAGGCGCTGGTGCTGCGCGGCGGCGGCGACGCCGAGGCACGCATCAGCCGGCGCTGGACGGTCTACGGCCGCTTCGAGGGCCAATGGACCGACGGACCGCTGCTGGCGCCCGACGAATACAGCATCGGCAACCTGACCATCGGCCGCGGCTACGAGCCCGGCTCGGCCTTTGGCGACCGGGCCGCGGCGGTCTCGCTGGAGAGCCGCTGGGGTCCGTTCGGCGTGGCCAAGGGCGCCATATTGGCCTCGCCCTTCGTCTTCTACGACGCCGTCGCCTACTGGAACGACGACACCTTCGGGGTCGACCAGCGCACGGTCTCGTCCGCCGGTATCGGCCTGCGTCTCGAAGCGCCCGGCAAGGGCCGCCTCGACGTGCTCTGGGCCAAGCCCTTCGATCCGCCGCTTGGCCTTGGTGAAAAGACCCCCGCCTCCAGCGTGCTGGTCAACCTGACAGTCTCCCTCGACGACGCGGCCCGCTGGGTCTGGTCGCGAGGGCGTAATGGAGACCGCCGATGATCCGGTCCTATCCCGTCCGACTGCTGCGCAGCCGCCGCACGCGCCTGGTCGCCGCTGCCTCGGCCGGCGTCATCGCCTGGTCCGTGGCCAGCGCCGCCGCCGCCCTGCCCACCGGCGGGGTGGTCTTCGACTCGACCCCCGGCCCGGTCACCACCATCACGCCGGGCTCCGGCACCCTGACCGTCGACCAGGGCGGCGACCGCGTGGTCATCGACTGGTCGACCTTCAATATCGCCACCGGCGAAACCGTCACCTTCAACCAGCCCGACGCCGGCGCCATCGCCTTCAACCGCGTCGACCCGTCCGCCTTCACCAGCATCGACGGAACCCTGGCGGCCAATGGCGGCGTCTGGCTTTTCTCGCCCGGCGGCCTGCTGTTCGGCGCCAACGCCCAGGTCAATGTCGGCTCCTTCGTGGGCTCGACGGCGCGGCTCCAGGACGCCGACGCCACCGCCGCCCTGACCAGCAACGACGTCACCGCCACGCCCTTCACGACCCTCGGGGCCAACCTGACCGTCAACTCCGGCGCGACCCTGAACGCCAACGACGGCTACATGGTGCTTCTGGGCGAGACCATCGTCCAGAACGGGACCGTCACCTCCGCCAGCGACGCCGTCTGGTATGGCGTGGCCCCGGGCGGCACGCTCTCCATCACCACCAACGTGTCTGGCCAGACCCTAGAGAATGCGACCGTCACGGACGCCACGGGGAGCACGCCCGGGTTCACCCAGGGCGTCGCGGGCGTGACCAGCGCAGCCACCTGGGTCGGCG
>JANNVY010000375.1:0-7285 GCA_031408375.1 Pseudomonadota bacterium
CATCCGTGGCTACTCACTGCTGGAAGTGCCGGGTGAATTCCCGCAGTTCGAAATCGAGCTGAAGTACTTCGACGGCGAGCCGGTCATCGCGGAAATCGCCCGCGTATCCAAGCCGGGCCGCCGTGTCTATTCGTCGATCAAGGACCTGAAGCCGATCAAGAACGGCCTCGGTATCTCGATCCTGTCGACGCCCAAGGGCGTCATGTCCGACTCCGCTGCACGCGACGCCAATGTTGGCGGCGAAGTGCTCTGCCGCGTCTACTAGGCGGGGCGAGGGAAACAGCATGTCACGTATCGGTAAGGCTCCGATCACTGTTCCGGCCGGTGTCCAGGTGACCCTGGACGGCCAGACGGTTTCGGTGAAGGGACCCAAGGGCCAGCTGGCCTGGACGGTCGCGGATGAAGTCCTCATCAAGCAGGAAGACGGCGCCCTGACGCTCACCCTGCGCGAAGACACCCAGCGCGCTCGCGCGATGTGGGGTCTGTCGCGTTCGCTGGTGAACAACATGGTCGAAGGCGTGACCACCGGCTTCGAGCGCACGCTCGAACTGGTCGGGGTCGGCTATCGCGCCGCCATGAAGGGCAACAACCTCTCGCTCCAGCTTGGCTTCAGCCACGACGTCGATATCGTTCCGCCGCAGGGCGTGAGCTTCGTCGTGCCCAAGCAAACCGAAATCAAGATCTCCGGGATCGACAAGCAAGCCGTCGGCGAGATGGCTGCCACGATCCGCAAGATCCGCCCGCCTGAGCCTTACAAGGGCAAGGGCGTGCGCTACGCGGGCGAAAAGGTCCGTCGTAAGGAAGGCAAGAAGAAGTAAGCCATGGCGCTCTCTCCTCGCGAAACCGCTCAACGCCGCTCTCAGCGTAACCGCACCCGACTTAAAAAAGTCGGGAACGGTCGTCCTCGCCTGTCGGTGTTCCGTTCGGACAAGAACATCTACGCCCAGGTCATCGACGATGCGAACGGCGTTACGCTCGCCGCCGCCTCGTCACTCGAGAACGGCAAGGGCAAGGGTGGCTCCGACGTCGATGCCGCCGCCGCTGTCGGCAAGCTCGTCGCCGAACGCGCGCTCAAGGCCAAGGTTACGGACGTCGTGTTCGACCGTGGCTCGTACGTTTACCACGGCCGGGTGAAAGCCCTGGCCGAAGCCGCGCGCGAAGCCGGCCTGAAATTCTAAGGAAACGCTGATGGCTCGTGGCAACGACAATCGTGGCGGCGGCGGTAATGACCGCAATCGGCGCGACCGCAACCAGCAGGACGGTCCCGAAAGCGACATCGTCGAGAAGCTGGTGCACATCAACCGCGTCGCGGCGACCGTTAAGGGTGGCCGTCGCTTCAGCTTCGCCGCCCTGATGGTGGTCGGTGACCAGAAGGGCCGCGTCGGCTTCGGCCACGGCAAGGCTCGAGAGGTCCCGGAAGCCATTCGCAAGGCGACTGAAGAGGCCAAGAAGACCATGATCCGCGTGCCGCTCCGCGAGAGCCGCACCCTGCACCACGACGGCAACGGCCGTTGGGGCGCCGGCAAGGTCATGGTCCGCGCGGCGCCTCCCGGCACCGGCGTCATCGCCGGCGGCCCGATGCGCGCTGTTCTTGAAACGCTCGGCGTCCAGGACGTCGTGGGCAAGTCCTCGGGCTCGTCCAATCCCTACAACATGGTGCGTGCGACCTTCGAAGCGCTGAAGGTCCAGAGCTCGCCCCGCCAGATCGCCGCCAAGCGCGGCAAGAAGGTGGGCGACATCCTGGGCCGGCGTAACGACGGCGCCTCTGCGCCCGACGCGATCGAGAGCTGATCATGGCCGCCAAGAAAACCGTCAAGATCCGCCAGACCGGCAGTCCGATCCGTCGCAAGGCCGATCAACGCGCCACCCTGGTGGGCCTCGGCCTCAACAAGATGGGCCGTGAAGTCGAGCTGGAGGACACGCCCTCCGTTCGCGGCATGATCGCTAAGGTGCACCACATGGTGCAGGTGATCGACTAAATCCCTTCGCCCCGGCTCAACAGGCCGGGGCGAACTCCATTCAAGCCGAGTCGGACCTTGGTCCGGCGCAGATCTCCAAGGAGAGGCGAAATGAAACTCAACGAACTGCAAGACATGCCGGGCGCCAACAAGGCCCGTATGCGTGTCGGCCGCGGCCCGGGCTCAGGCAAGGGCAAGACCGCTGGTCGCGGCGTCAAGGGCCAGAAGAGCCGCTCGGGCGTCTCCATCGCCGGCTTTGAAGGCGGCCAGATGCCGCTGCACATGCGCATGCCCAAGCGCGGCTTCAATAACGCCGACGCCCTGCAGTTCGCGGAAGTGAACCTGTGGCGCCTGGCCAAGGCCATCGAAGCCAAGAAGCTCGACGCCAAGAAGGCCATCGACGCCGACGTCCTGATCGCCGCCGGCGTCATCCGCCGCAAGCGCGACGGCGTGCGCCTGCTCGGTCTGGGTGACGCGCCCAAGGGCCTGAACATCACCTGCTGGTCCGCCTCGGCCTCGGCCGTCAAAGCCATCGAAGCGGCGGGTGGCACGGTCACCCAGCAGCGTCCGGTCAAGGTCGAGGTGGAGGCCAAGTCCTAGGCGCCCCTCGCGTTTCGGACTTCGCCTTCCTATTTGACGCCGGTCTCCAACGGGGGTTTGCCGCATGGCTTCGGCCGCTGAACAGCTAGCCGCGAATATGAATTTCGGCGCCTTTCAAAGGGCGACCGAGCTGCACAAACGCCTGTGGTTCACCCTGGGCGCGCTCCTGGTCTTTCGCCTCGGCACTTTCATCCCGATCCCGGGGATCAACGCCGAACAGTTCGCGCAGGCGTTTCAAAGCCAATCGCAAGGCATCCTGAGCGTCTTCAATACGTTCTCAGGCGGCGCCGTCGAGCGCATGGCCATCTTCGCTCTGAACGTGATGCCCTACATCTCGGCGTCGATCATCGTGCAGCTGATGGGCTCCATCTACCCGCCCTGGGAAAAGCTGCGGAAGGAAGGTGGAGAGGCCGGCCGCAAGCAGCTGAACCAGTACACGCGCTACTTGACGGTGATCCTGGCCCTCGCGCAGTCCTTCGGCATCGCGGCGGGTCTGAACAGCTCCCAGGGGCTGGTCGACAATCCTGGCGTCTTCTTCATGATGACCACGATAGCGACCCTGACCGGCGGCACCATGTTCCTGATGTGGCTGGGCGAGCAAATCACCAGCCGGGGCGTCGGCAACGGCACCTCGCTGATCATCTTCGCCGGTATCATCGCGGCCCTGCCGGGCGCATTCAGTCGGATGATGACCCTCGGACAGGCGGGTGAGCTGAACCCGATCATCATTGTTGGCATCTTTGCCATGGTGATCGGCCTCGTCGGCTTCATCGTCTTCATGGAGCGTTCGCAGCGCCGTCTGCTGATCCAGTATCCGAAGCGCCAGGTTGGCAACCGCATGTTCGGCGGCGAGAGTTCGTTTCTGCCTTTGAAGATCAACACTTCGGGCGTGATACCGCCGATCTTTGCCTCGTCCTTGCTGCTGCTACCGGCGACCGCCATCGGCTTCATTCCCGTCGACGGGATGCCTGACTGGCTGAGCTGGCTGCCGGTCCTGCAGGGCCAGCTGCAGCCGGGCCAGTGGGCCTACCGTGGTCTCTACGCCTTTCTCATCATCTTCTTCTGCTTCTTCTACACCTCGGTCGTTTTCAACCCCGAGGACACGGCGGAGAACCTGAGAAAATATGGCGGCTTCCTGCCTGGCATCCGTCCGGGCAAACGGACCGCCGACTATCTGGACTACGTTCTGACCCGCCTGACGGTCATCGGCGCGGCCTACATCACCTTCGTCTGCCTGGTGCCTGAGTTCATGGCGGGCGGTGCGATGCAGAGCTTCGCGTTCGGCGGCACATCGATCCTGATCGCCGTGACGGTGACCATGGACACGGTGGCACAGATCCAGTCCCACCTTCTGGCGCACCAGTATGAGGGGCTGATCAAGAAGTCGAAGCTGCGCGGCGGAGGGAAGCCGAGGTGAACCTGATCCTGTTCGGACCTCCGGGCAGCGGCAAGGGCACCCAGGCCAAGCGCCTGGTCGCCGATCGCGGCATGGTGCAGCTCTCCACCGGAGACATGCTGCGCGCGGCCATCGCGGCCGGCTCGCCCATGGGCAAGCAGGTCGAACCGATCATCGCCGCCGGCCATCTGGTTCCGGACGCGATCGTGGTGGCTCTGATCGAGGAGCGCATGCCCGAGGCGGAAGCCACGGGCGGTGCGATCTTCGACGGCTTTCCGCGCAACGTGGCCCAGGCGGGAGCGCTCGACGCCATGCTGGAAGCGCGCGGCGGCCGAATCGATCTGGTTGTCTGCCTGACGGTGGATGACAGCGAGCTGCTCGGCAGAATCACCGAGCGGTTCAAGGAACAGGGGCGACCGGACGACAATCCGGAGACCTTCAAGGCGCGCCTGGAAGCCTATTATGCCCAGACCGCGCCGCTGCTGCCCTACTACGATGGGCAGGGGAAGCTGGTGGAAGTGCCCGGCATGGGCTCGATCGCGGACGTCGCCAAGGCGATCGACGCGGCCCTCGAAACCATGCCTGCATAAGGAGTTGACGGAAGCGTGAACCCGACTATAACGGTCCGCTTCCGCGAAACGCGCGAAGGTTTGTGCAAGCTCTGATCGAAAGATAGAGCGGGCTTTGCTTTCGCGCTTTAACGCGTTCAGGAGACTAAATTCGTGGCCCGTATCGCAGGCGTCAACATTCCGACGAACAAGCGCGTTGAAGTCGCGCTGCAATATATCCATGGCGTCGGACCCAGGTCCGCCAAGGAAATCATGACCAAGGTCGGCATCGAAGATGCCCGCCGGGTCAACCAATTGACCGACGCCGAGGTTCTGCAGATCCGCGAAGCGATCGACCGCGACTACACCGTCGAGGGCGACCTGCGTCGTGAGACGTCGATGAACATCAAGCGTCTGATGGACCTGGCCTGCTATCGCGGCCTGCGTCACCGCAAGGGCCTTCCGGTCCGTGGTCAGCGCACTCACACCAATGCCCGGACCCGCAAGGGCCCGGCCAAGCCGATCGCCGGCAAGAAGAAGTAAGAGAGCCCGATGGCCAAGGAACCGACCCGCGTCAAAAAGCGCGAGCGCAAGAACATCACGTCGGGCGTCGCGCACGTAAACGCGTCGTTCAACAACACGATGATCACGATCACCGATGCCCAGGGCAACGCGATCTCGTGGTCGTCGGCCGGCACCATGGGCTTCAAGGGCTCGCGCAAGTCGACGCCCTACGCCGCCCAGATGGCTGCGGAAGACGCCGGCAAGAAGGCGATGGAACACGGCGTGAAAACGCTGGAAGTAAACGTGGCCGGCCCTGGGTCGGGCCGTGAGTCCGCTTTGCGGGCGCTGCAGGCGGTGGGCTTCACCATTACCACCATCCGCGACGTCACGCCGATTCCGCATAACGGTTGCCGGCCGCCCAAGCGCCGCCGCGTCTAAGGCGACCGCCTACCCAATTTACCGCCGGCCGACGGTTTCGCATTCGCGAGACCGGGGCCGGCGAAACCCGTTCGAGGGACGTCTATGATCGAAAGAAACTGGCAGCAGCTCATCCGTCCCGAAAAGCCGCAAATCGAGATTGGCACGGACGCCGCCCGCAAGGCGCGTCTCGTCGCTGAACCTCTCGAGCGCGGCTTTGGGGTGACGCTGGGCAACGCGCTGCGCCGCGTGCTCCTGTCGTCGCTGCAAGGCGCCGCCGTCACCGCAATCCAGATCGATGGCGTCGTGCACGAGTTCTCCTCCATGGAGGGCGTGCGTGAGGATGTCGTCGACATCATCCTCAACATCAAGCAACTGGCGCTGCGCATGCACGCCGAGGGCCCCAAGCGGATGACCCTGCGCGCGGAAGGTCCTGGCGCCGTCACGGCCGGCCAGATCGATGCGCCCGCCGACATCGAGATCCTGAACCCCGACCACGTGCTCTGCACGCTGGACCAGGGCGCTTCGGTGCGCATCGAGTTCACCGTCCAGAACGGCAAGGGCTACGTGCCCGCCGAGAAGAACCGTCCGGAAGACGCCCCCATCGGGCTGATCGCCGTCGACGCCCTCTACTCGCCGGTCAAGCGCGTCGCCTACCGCGTCGAGCCGACCCGCCAGGGTCAGTCGCTGGACTACGACAAGCTGGTCATGGAAGTGGAAACCAACGGCGCCATCACGCCGGTGGACGCGGTCGCCTATGCCGCGCGCATCCTGCAGGACCAACTGCAGATATTCATCACCTTCGAAGAGCCCAAGAAGGCTGCGGCCGACGAGGGCAAGCCCGAGCTGCCGTTCAACCCGGCTCTGCTCAAGAAGGTCGACGAGCTGGAACTGTCGGTCCGTTCGGCCAACTGCCTGAAGAACGACAACATCGTCTACATCGGCGACCTGATCCAGAAGTCGGAAGCGGAGATGCTTCGCACCCCCAACTTCGGTCGCAAGTCCTTGAACGAGATCAAGGAAGTGCTCGCCGGCATGGGTCTGAGCCTGGGCATGGATGTGCCCAACTGGCCGCCGGAAAACATCGAAGACCTGGCCAAGAAGTTCGAAGACCAGATCTAGGTTCGTCCCACCAGGACGACGACTTCAGGAACCGGCCCCGGGGCGACCCGCGGCCGGTTTCCTTTTTATAGGAGCCCGGTTTTCCGGTTTCCTGCTCGCCGGGAAAGACCCCAAGACCTTGTCCCGGCGACCTCCGCATTCCCCGATTTCGGGGCGCGCGGACGTTCGGATCGGGCGGACGCCATCAGGCGGTTCGCCTACGCATCCGGGCTCGTATTTGGGGGCCGCGTCGCCTGCATGGCGCCGGTCTCGGGAGATGAAGACATGCGTCACGGCAACGCCCACCGCAAACTCGGCCGCACCACGGCTCACCGGACCGCCATGTTCGCCAACATGGCCGCCTCGCTCATCAAGCACGAACAGATCGTCACCACCCTGCCCAAGGCCAAGGAGCTGCGCCCCTTCGTCGAGAAGTTGGTGACGCTGGCCAAGCGCGGCGACCTGCACGCCCGTCGCCAGGCCATCAGCGCCGTCCGCGACATCCCGCAGGTCGGCAAGCTGTTCGCCACCATCGGCCCCCGCTACGCCGAGCGTAAGGGCGGCTACATCCGCATCATGAAGGCCGGCTTCCGTCACGGCGACAACGCCGCCATGGCCATCATCGAATTCGTCGACCGCGACGTCTCAGCCAAGGGCAAGGACTCCGGCCCGGTCGCCGAAAGCGCCTTCGGCGACGAGGCCTAGGCTTCGCGACATCGCTGGAATTGAATAGGGCGGGTCCCGAAACGGAGCCGCCCGAT
>JANNVY010000376.1:0-7500 GCA_031408375.1 Pseudomonadota bacterium
CCATCCTGCGTCAGGGCGCGGGGGGGCTCGTCGGTCGTTTCAGGGGCGTCAGGCGCGGGCGCATCGGCGGTGTCGGTCATGGCCCGGAACATAGGGGGGACGCGTTCCCGGGTCACGTCCCTGCGACGTTGGTCGTCGCAAGATTTGGAACACGAACCACACGAACGGTATTGCCAGCGTTGTGCCCGATCGGAAGTCTACGAGCGCCATCGGCGCTCAAGGAACCAGACGGGGATCGACAAGGGGGGTGCTCGGGCAGGCGCCACGAGGTTCGTGTGGTTCGTGTTTAATCTTCCTGGCCACGGTGGTGGTTCAACGCCGTCCCAAGCTCTTCCACCAACCGGTCGCGCAAGATCGCCGGCTCAAGCACGGTGATCTTGTCGCCCCAGGTGAACAGATGCCAGACCAGTTCGAGCATGCCGGACGCCGTAAAGCGCACGATGACGGACCCGTCGGCCTGTTTCTCGACCTGCTGGGTGGGGTGGAAGCGCCAGCCCAGGGCGTCCTCGGCGCCCTCGGGGGAGACCGACAGGACCACGTCCTGCACCTCGTCCTGGAACACCCCGAAGGAGCGGTCGGCGAAGGCCTGGAGGTCGAAGTCGGGCGGCGGGCCGGCGTTCGTGTCCATCACTTCCAGCGCCAGGATGCGGTCCAGGCGCCGGGTCTTGGGCTCGGTCTCGCCGAGGTCGGCGCCGACCAGGTAGTTCACCCGCCCGAAGATCAGCCCCCAGGGCGCGACCTCCCGCACCTCGCCGGGGCGTGAGCCGCCGCGATAGATGAAGCGCACCGCGCGCATGGCCATCAGCGCGTGGGTCAGTTTCTCGATCAGCTGGGCGTTCTCGGCCGGGCGGGGGCCGGGCTGCATCACCGCGGTCTGGGCCCGCACCAGGGCCTCGACGTCGGGCGAAAGCCTGCGGCGGTCAGCGGCGCGCATGGCGGCGCGGACCTTGTCCTCGAGGCTGCGCAGGGCCGCGGCCCGGTGCTCCGCGCCCTGGGCCTTCAGCGCATCGGCGGCGGCGGCCAGGGCGGCCAGCTCGTCGGCGGCAGGCGACTGCATGAAGCTGTCGAGCCCGCCCAGGATGCGGAACCGCTTGACCCGCCCGTCGGTGAACTCGGTCAGCTGGGGGAAGAGCCGGGCGAGCGCGTCGCGCATGCGCTCGGCGGTGCGGCGGTTGCAGTCGGCGGCCTCGGCGATGTCGTCGAGCGTCATGCCCTCGGCCGATCCGGCCAGCCGCCGGGCCAGCATCAGCAAGGCTTCAGGCTTCTCCCAGCGCATCGTTTTCGCCCCCGGAATTATCTACGACCGTTTCTGTCGTAAGACGCCCCTAGTGTCCATCCTGCGACCACACCAGCAAGGCTTCACCCGATGGCTTCCTTCTCGCTGATCACCAATCTCGCCGCCGCCGGTCCGGACATCGACCCTACCCAGCGGCTGGCCGCGCTCGCCCGCTTCGGCAAGGGCCGCCACGGGATGGGCGGGCCCGTCGTGGCCTCCGGCGAGCCGGTCGCAGCGCTGCTGAAATACGCCGATGTGCGCGAGGAGCTGGACCTGGGCCGCGTGCTTTTGTCGCTGTCGGCCACCCGCCTGCGCCTGGCGTCCAAAGACCCCGCCGTCCGCGCCGACCAGGACCGCCTGGCCGCCATGGCCGTGGTCTGGGACGAACGATTCTCCCACGTCGTCGAAGTCATCGAAGGCCAGGGGCGCCCGAAGCACATCACCTACGAGGACGAACTCTGGGCCGAAGCCTGCGTGGCCTGACTCTCTTCCCCCCATAAGGGGGAAGACTATCCGCGCACGAATCGCCCGGGGCGCTTCGTCCTTTGCGCGGCAAGAAGGGGGGTCAGCCCCTACCACACGCCCGTATTGGGCATGCTGACCCAGGGCTCGGAGGGCTCCCGGCGCTTGCCCTTCTGGAGCAGCTCGATGGAGATGCCGTCGGGCGAGCGGACGAAGGCCATCCAGCCGTCGCGCGGCGGGCGGTTGATGGTGACGCCGCCGTCCATCAGCCGCTGACAGGCCGCGTAGATGTCGTCGACCTCATAGGCCAAGTGGCCGAAGTTGCGGCCGCCCGTGTAGGCCTCGGTATCCCAGTTGAAGGTCAGCTCGACCTGCGGCGCGCGGGTCTCGCGCGACTGCTCGGCGTCGTCGGGCGCGGCCAGGAAGACGAGGGTGAAGCGCCCGGCCTCGTTCTCGGTGCGGCGCACCTCCACCAGGCCCAGCTTGTCGCAATAGAAGTCCAGCGCCGCATCCAGGTCCGCGACCCGGACCATGGTGTGCAGATAGCGCATCAGTGGCCTTCGCTCCCACCCAGGCCGTCGGGGTCGTTGGCGGCGGGGTCGGCGAACTCGGTCTCGTGGCCGTGGCCGTCGGCGTCCGCGGCCAGCTCGAAGCGGCGGTCGCAGTAGCCGCATTCCACGAAGCTGGCCTCGCCCATCTCGAGATAGACGCGCGGATGACCCAGCGCCCCGCCGACGCCGTCGCAGGCGACGCGCTTGGAGCGCACGATCATCACTTCGGGAGGCGGCGGCGCAATGTCGGTCGGCATGGTATCTGGCCCTTGGCGGAGGGGGTTGGGCGGCATACCTATGCGGCGCGCTCCGGCGCGTCAATTTGAGCCCGACATTGCCCGACCATCCCCTGCCCGAATACGCGCTTCAGGTCACAGACCTGGTGAAGACCTATCCGGGGACCAGGCGGTCGCCGGCCAAGACGGCGCTGAACGGCGTCGACCTGGAGGTCAGGCGCGGCTCGATCTTCGGCCTCCTGGGCCCCAACGGCGCGGGCAAATCGACGCTGATCAACATCCTGGCCGGGATGACCACCAAGACCTCGGGGACCGCCTGCATCTGGGGCCGCGACATCGACGAGCGGCCGCGTGACGCCCGCGCGGCGCTGGGCGTGGTGCCGCAGGAGCTGTCGGCCGACGTCTTCTTCACGCCGAAGGAGGCGCTGGAGTACCAGGCCGGCTTCTACGGCGTGCCGCCAGCCGAGCGGCGGACCATGGAGCTACTGGAGGCCGTGGGCCTGGCCGACAAGGCCGAGGCTTACGTCCGGGCCCTGTCGGGGGGCATGAAGCGTCGCCTGATGGTGGCCAAGGCCATGGTGCACAATCCGCCCGTGCTGATCCTCGACGAGCCCACCGCCGGCGTGGACGTCGAACTACGCCGCCAGCTCTGGGCCTATGTGCGCCAGCTGAACGCCCAGGGCGTGACCATCCTGCTCACCACCCACTACCTGGAGGAAGCCCAGGAGCTCTGCGACACGATCGCCATCGTCAATCGCGGCGAGGTGGTGGCCTGCGAGCCGACGCCGCAGCTGCTGGGCCGGCTGGACACCCGCAGCGTAGTGGTAACGCCCGAGGAGGCAGTGACGGCCGCGCCCGCCATGGCCGGTTTCGACACCCGCCTGCGCGAGAACGGCGCCTTCGCCGTCAGCTACAAGGTCGGACAGTCCAGCGTCGAACAGGTGCTGGCCGCCGTCCGCGCCGCGGGCCTGCACATCAAGGACATCGTCACCGAGGACCCGGATCTGGAGGACGTCTTCCTGGCCCTGACTTACGGTGACCCCGAGGCGCGGGATCCGACCCGTGATTGATAGTCAGGCTGTCGCCGCCTTTGCGATTTTGTGTCTGATCTGAAACGACTTTTTGCGCTGCCGGCCGCTTTCGGCGAGCGCGGAAACCTCGCCTTAAGGTCCCCGTGCCACCCTGGGTCGTTCGGGGGAGGCCAACATGACACCGGCATCGGGATATGCCCTGGTCGCCCAGGTTCGCGCCAAGGAGCTGCGGACACGGGTCGGCCTTGGCATCTTCCTGGCGCTAAGCGCCTACGCCGTGGCGCCGTCGTTCTGGCCCTTCGTGTGGTTCACTGTCATGTGCGCCAGCCAGGCGCTGGACTGGGCGGTGTTCCGCCGCCTGCGCGTCCATCCCGACGTCGAGCCGACGCAGGCCTATCGCCTGGCCTGCGTGGTCACTGCCTTCGTCAACACCGCCATCTACTCCGCCATCGCCGCCTACTTCTGGTACTTCGGCGGCGTCGCCGGCCAGCTCTTCGCCATGGTCCAGGTCTGCGGCGGCCTGCTGCACGTGACCCTTCACATGCACCCGGCCCGTCCTGTGCTGCTTGGCGCGGTCATTCCGCACGCGGCCTACCTGTTCGGACTTCCCGCCATCGCCGCCCTCCAGGGGCAGCCCGGCATGGTCGTCATGATCATCGGAGCCTTCCTCTACACCGCTCACCTGGTCGTGGCGGTAAAGCAGACCCGCGCCACCCAGGACGAGCTGCGCGCCGCCCAGGCCAAGGCCGATGCGGAGCGCGACCGCGCCGAACGCGCCAGCGCCGCCAAGTCCGATTTCCTGGCCACCGTCAGCCACGAGATCCGCACGCCGATGAACGCGGTCATCTCCGGCGCCGAACTGCTTCGCCGCACCGAACTGACCCGTGAGCAGACCGAGCATGTCACCATGCTGCTGGACGCCGGCGACGTGCTCATGGGCCTGCTCAACGACGTGCTCGACATCTCCAAGATCGAGGCCGGCAAGATGACGTTCGAGGCAGCGGACCTCGAGCTGCCTCCCAAACTCGAGTCGCTGGTCCGGCTCTGGGAGCCACGCGCCCACGACAAGGGCGTGACCCTGTCCTTCGATGCCGACGACAGCCTGCCGGAGCGTGTAAGCACCGATCCGTTGCGCCTCCAGCAGATCCTCTTCAACCTCCTGTCCAACGCCGTGAAGTTTACCGACGCCGGCGGCGTGGGCCTGAAGGCCGGCCGGCTTGGCGATCGTCTGTGGTTCGAAGTCTCCGACACGGGTTGCGGCATGGCGCCGGAGGCCATGGAGCGGCTCTTCGCCGGCTTCGAGCAGGCCGAGGCCGGGACCACCCGACGCTATGGCGGCACCGGACTGGGCCTGACAATCTCGCGCCGCCTGGCCGAGATGATGGGCGGGGTACTGACCGTCACCAGCGCCCTGGGCGAAGGCTCGGTCTTCCGCCTTGAGTTGCCTTTCGTCGAGGCCACCTCGCCCGCCGGAGACGCCGCCATTGCCGCCGACGCCTCGACCCTGGGCATGGATGCGCTGAAGGTGCTGGTGGCGGAGGACCACGCGGTCAACCGTCGTATTGTGAGCCTCTTCCTGCAGCCGCTGGGCTGCCGCCTGACCATGGTCGAGAATGGGGCCGAAGCCGTCGAGGCAGCTGACACCGAGCCGTTCGATGTCATCCTGATGGACATGCAGATGCCGGTCATGGACGGGCTGGAGGCATCGCGCGTCATTCGCCAAGGCGCCGGCCTGAACGCGCGGACGCCGATAATCGCGCTCACCGCCAATGCCCTGGATCACCATCGCGCCGCCTGGGCCGAGGCCGGGGTCGCGACCTTCCTGACCAAGCCTGTGGATCCGCGCGCGCTCACCGCCGCCCTGCTGGCCGCCGCTTCTGAGTCCGCCTGCCGCGATACCGGCGCCAAGGCCGCCTAGCGGGATTGAGCGCAGGCGCCCTTTCCGATACAAGCGCCGCTCGCGTCAGACGCACCCGTAGCTCAGCTGGATAGAGCGTTGCCCTCCGAAGGCAAAGGTCACACGTTCGAATCGTGTCGGGTGCGCCATTTTTCCCCAACGTAGACAACGACTTCGGGTGCGCTACGGCCCGAAGATGAAGTCCGAGGCGTCGACCTGGGCGACAGCCATGCCCGCGAGCGTGATGGTTGACCCGTCCGGCAGGGTCACAAGGGCGCCTGCGGCGGTGGAACTCACCACCAGGTTCGCGAAGCTGGTCACGCCCGCGATGCCGCTGAACTGGATGTGGTCCACGCCGTTGGCGAACTGCTGGATCTTGTCGGCGCCGAACAGGCCGGCGTTGAACAGGAAGATGTCCGCGCCCGTACCGCCGTTCATGGTGTCGTTGCCGGCTCCACCGTTCAGGACGTCGTCGCCCGCACCGCCGCTCAGCGTATCGACGCCAATGCCGCCGTTCAGGAAGTCATTGCCGCCAAGCCCACTGAGGCTGTCATTGCCGTCCAGCCCGTTGATGGTGTCGACGCCCGCCGTGCCGCTGAGCGTATCATTGGCGGCCGTGCCGTTGATGACGTTGCCACCACCGCCGCCGCCCAACGGAATGTTGATGTCGGCCGCCGTGAAGTTGGCCGCCAGGACGTTGTTGAGCAGGATCGAGTTGTTGGCGTCGAACACCACCCGAAGGTTCGCGCCCTCCTGCACCAGGGTGTAGCTGGCAAAACCGGTCACCTGGATGGTGTCTTCAAGACCGCCGGCGACAAAGCCGGTGATCGTGTCGATGCCGTCGCCGGCGGCGAAGACGAAGGTGTCGTTGGCCGTGCCGCCATCCAAGATATCGTTGCCGGTTCCGCCGATGACGGTGTCAGCACCATCTCCGGCGTTGATCGTGTCGGCGCCCGCGCCGCCGTTCAGGACGTTGGCCAGGGCGTCGCCGGTGATGACGTCGCTGGAAGCCGAGCCGGTCACATTCTCGATCGACGACAGGATGTCGCCGCCTGATCCGCCCGAAGCGCTGAGGGAGAGCAGGCTCACCGTCACCGCCGAGACCGCGTCGGAGAAATCGGCGGTATCGGCGCCGTTGCCGCCATTCAGGGTATCGGCGCCGAGGCCGCCGCGCAGGACGTCGTCGTTGTCGCCGCCGTTGAGCGTGTCGTTGTTGTCGAGGCCGATCAGGATATCGTTGCCGCCCAAGCCGTTGATCTGGTCGACGCCGGCCGTCCCGGTGAGGGTTTCGCCGGCCGCCGTGCCGTTGATGATGTTCGTGGCGCCCCCGCCCAGCGAGATGTTGATGTCGGCGGCGGTGAAGTTGGCCGCCAGTACGTTCAGGAGCAGGATCGAGTTGTTGGCGTCCAGCACCACGCGCAGGTTCGCGCCCTCCTGGACCAGGGTGTAGGTGGTGAAGCCGGTAACCTGAAGGGTGTCCTCCAGCCCGCCGGCGACAAAGCCGCTGATCGTATCGACCCCGTCGCCGATGGCGAAAACGAAGCTGTCGTTGCCGGCGCCCCCGTCCAGCACATCGTTGCCGGCCCCGCCGTTTATGGTGTCGGCGCCATCGTTGCCGTTGATCGTGTCGACCCCCGCCAGGCCACTCAACACGTTGGCCAGGGTGTCGCCCGTCAAGCTGTCATTGTTGGCCGACCCGGTCAGGTTCTCGACGCTCGAGAAGGTGTCGGATCCCTCTCCGGTGGCGGTGTTGGTCAGCAGGCTGGCCGTGATCGCCGACGCCGCACCCGAATAGTCTGCGGTGTCGAGCCCTGCGTCGCCGTTCAGCGTGTCATTGCCCAGGCCGCCGCGCAGGACGTCGTTGGCGTCGCCGCCGTTCAGCACGTCATTGTTGTCGCCGCCGATCAGGGTGTCGGCGCCGCCCAGGCCGTTGATCTGGTCGATTCCCGTCGTGCCGGTGAGGGTCTCACCTGCCGAGGTCCCGTTGATGATATTGGGCCCGCCCGAAGAGATATTGATGTCGGCGGCGGTGAAGGCGGCGGACGAC
>JANNVY010000377.1:0-8010 GCA_031408375.1 Pseudomonadota bacterium
GTGGACGAACAGTTCGCCGGGGTCGAGGCCGACGATCTCGTTGGCCGGCACCCGGCTGTCGGAGCAGCCGATCCACAAGTAGTCGGGCGCCTGCTGGGTGGAGAGGCGCTGGAAGTATTTCGGGTCGCCCTCGGTGCGGGCCGCGGCCCAGCGAAGATTGTTGGTGAGAAGCTGGTCGATCATGCCGCGCCCAGTTCAAGCAGGATGCCCCGGCGTGCCGCCAGGCGCTGGCTGAGCGTGCGCAGGTCGCCCTCGCTCAGCCGCAGGCGCGCGATCGGCAGGACCACGGCATTCTCCAGGGCGACGTGACGGCGCTCCTGGGCGGCGAACTCTGTGAGGGCCTTTCGCGCCTCGGGATCGTGACCCGGCGCCCGGCGAGCCTCGCGAGCAGCCTCGAGGTGACGGCAGACGTTGGCTGCCTTGTCGATGTCGGCCCGGTGCTCGGCGGAAAGCACCCCGAGGACCGTCTCCAGCTCGTCTCCGGGCTCGCTACGACGGCGAAGCAGGGGGAACAGATCCTCCTCCTCGTCGATCACATGCAGGGGGAGGTCCTCGCGCAGAAACGCCAGGACCCGATCTATCCGGTCGCCATCATAGGCTCCAGGCGTGGCCAACCGGTCGATCGCCCGGCAGAGCTGGCGATGGCGATAGTGTTCAGCGAACAGCCAGCTCAGCGGCTCGAGCATCAGTTCGGGCGGGATCTCCTCGATGTCGGGCTCGCGCGTCGGCATGGATCAGAATCGATACTCCAGCGTCAGCCAGAGCTTGGTGCGATCGCGGAACGCCGGCAGGTCACCGTCGAAGGACGCAGCCTTCAGCTCCGCGGACCAGTGCGGATTGATCGTCGCCGACGCGGCCAGGTTGAATTCATTGCCGTAGGACTGGGAGCCGTCCGCGTCAGCGAAGTCATGCCATGCGGCAGTGAACTTCAGGCTGTGCGCCAAGGCGGGATTGGCGATGGTCCAGCTGGCCTGGGCCTGCAGGTCGCGAATTCCGGCGGCCGGCGTGTTGAGGAACACGTCAGCCCAGCCCTGGTAGATGTGAAGCGTCGCCAGCGGCGTCTGGAACCCGCGCGCGCCGTCGCCATCAAGACGTTCGAAGGTGAGCGCAGCCGCGAACGGCCCCTTCTTGGCCCCGGCCTCGGCGAGGACGTAGTCGAGGTCGAAGTTCAGGGGCTGGGAGCCGTAGTCAGTCTGTCGCGCGTATTCGAGCGCGTAGGTCGCCTGCCACTCTCCGCCAAGCGGCCGGGCGCCGGCCAGTCGGGCTCCCCAAGTCGCCGACGACTGGGAGGGCGCGTTGCTGAAATCGAGCAGGAATCCGTAGCCGGTCAGTTGGCCGGCCGGCGTCCTGGCGTCGGCGAAGAACAGGTGACTGTCGGAGTTCCATTCGCCCTGGGCGCTGTCGCGACCGAAGATGCGGTGCACACGGCCGACGTAGGCGTAGGACAGGGTCATGGGCTTTAAGGCCTTCGTCGTGATCCGGGCGGCGTCGAAGGTCTGCTCATTCTGGCGGAAGCCGACATTGCCGACGAAGCGCGCATTGCCAAGCACGATGCGCTGGCGACCTAGGACCACTTCGGTGTCGGTGAGGCCTGTCCACGTGACCTGGGCCCGGTTGATCTCCAGGTTCGCGGGGTCGGCGATGACCGGGTAGGTCACAGCGCCATTTACGGTGCTGTTGTAGTCCTCGACGAAGGCGGTGACGCTCTCGCCTTCCACCAGGAACTGGAAGTCGCCGACCTTGGGGAACTCGACGCCGAGCCGGGTCCGCAGGGTCAGGGCCTCCGCCTCATTGGCGAAGCCGTCCTGGTCCACGGTTTCGTAGCGCAGACGGTTTTCGAAGATGAACGATCCTTCCGGCGAGCCAGCGAAGGCCGCGCCAGGCGCGAGGGCGACTGCGAGAGCCGCAAGGGCCGTGCGGGTGGAGAGCGGCATCATCTTGTCCTCTTGATGAGATTGAACATCTGGCGCGGCGGCGTCAGCTTGGTCTTGAGAATGACCGCCACACAGGCGAGAGCCGGATCGTCAGCGTCGCGCGCAGCCGAAATCAGCTTGGTCCAGGCCTCGTCATCGGCCGACCGGACAAAGGTCGCGACCTCGCTGCGCACCAAGCTCGCGAAGGTTTCGTCCTTGTCGGCGATATGGGCGCGGACGGCGTCGGCCAGGGCGGGATCAACCGCCGCCAGCCAGGCCTCCATGCGCTCGGCGACGCCTGAAGTGTCGGCCAGCAGATCACCCAGGGACAGGGCGCCGGTGGCCACCTCGCCTTCGGGCCGCAGGCTCAGCGCGACACCCTTCAGACGCGCGGCGGCGGCGAGGTTTTCGACGTAGTGCGAGGCGGCCGCGATCCAGGATCGCCCTTCCAGGTCGGCGCGGATGTTGTCCTCGACGGCCTCGAACGGCAGCTCTCGGGCGGGCACGCGGCGGTCCAGCCGGAAGATGTGCCATCCGAAGCGCGAGCGGACCGGCGCGTGGGTCATCTCGCCCGGCTGCAGGGTCGCCAGAACCGGTTCGACTTCGGGGGCGAGATCGCCCGGCCGAAGCTGACCGAGCGAGCCGCCGACGGACTTCGACGGACAGTCGGAGAAGCGCTGGGCCATCTCGGCGAAGCGGCCCGGCGCGGGGGTCAGGGTCTCGAGCACGGCGGCGGCGGCCAGGCGGGCGTCCTCCCAGCCAGCCTCATCCTGGGCGGTGGGCTGCAGAAGGATGTGCGACGCCTCGTAGAGTTCGGGCGCCCGGAAGTGGCTGCGTCGCGCTTCGAAGACGCGGCGACATTCGGCGTCGGTCGGCGCGGCGACCTCGACCTCCTTGTCCAGAAGGGCGCGGATCAGGGCTTCCTCGGGGGTCTCCTCACGGCCGTCCGCGTCGGTTTCCGGATCGGCCGCAAGTTCGAGCGTCCGCGCCCGGTCGAGCAGCAGCGCCTTGATGGCCAGGGCGTGGGCGGCGGCGGCCCGCGCTTCTCCGGCAGAGGCGGCGGCGTGGTGCTGGGCCTCCTCGGCGATCAGCTGTTCGGGGATCTCGACCCCTTCGACGACGATGGCTCGAAGCGCGCTCATTCCGCGGCCTCCGGGCGACGCGCCTGGATGGTTGCAGGTGGCCGCGCAGCTTGCGCCGGGAGGGGAAGGGTGCGGCGGGTGCGGACCAGCTGCCAGCCGCGCCGGTTCAGGTACCAGATCGGCGCCGAAAGCATGTGGACCAGACGCGTGAAGGGGAAGACCAGCAGGATGGTCATGCCCAGCGCCAGGTGCGCCTTGAAGATGGGGTGAACGTCGGCGACGAAGCCGGCGGCGTCCGGGTTGAAGGTGAATATCCCCTGGGCCCAGTTCATGAACTTGACCATCTCGTGCCCGTCTAGGTGCTGGGCCGAGAGCGGGATGGTGGCCATGCCGAGCGCCAGCTGCAGGGTCAGGATGATCAGGATGGCGGTGTCGCCGAAGGTGGAGGTCGCCCGGATCCGCGGGTCGAACAGCCGGCGGTGCAGCAACAGCAGCGCCCCGGCCATGCACAGGACGCCCGCGATGCCGCCGGCGGTGATGGCGAGGACCTGTTTGGCGCCGTGGCTGATCCCCACGGCGTCGAAGACCCAGATGGGGGTCAGCAGGCCGACGAAGTGGCCGCCGAAGATCACCAGGATGCCGACGTGGAAGAGGATCGAGCCGGTGACCAGCTGGCGGCGGCGCAGCAGCTGGGAGGACCCGGTGCGCCAGGTGTACTGCTCGCGGTCGAAGCGGATGACCGACCCGAGCGCCAACACTACCAGGGCGATGTACGGATAGACGCCGAAGAGAATCTGGTTGAGCAGGGTCACAGGTTGAGCCCTCCGGCGGCCGGGGTCCGTCGCGGGGGCGCGGGCTCGGCGTTCATGGTGCGAAGCATGGCGTCTGCCTTGGGACAGCCGGTGTCCTCGGGGCCGAAGGTCACGACCGTCTCCTCCCAGACCTTGTCCAGCGCCTCGAGGTCGTCAGGGTCGATGTCCGGCTCCTGCAGCAGGGCGGCCAGAGCCTCCTGGTCGGCCGCCTCGCCGGCGAGGCAGGCCAGGGCGCCGAAGATGGACCGGTAGCGGCTGTCGCGCTTCTTCAGGCGCTCGCTCATCGCCTCCAGGACGTGGGCCGCCTCGCCGAGCAGCGACGACGCCTCAGCGTCGGGCAGGGTCGACAGGAACTCAAGGAACACCGGAAGGTGGTCGGGCAGTTCGTTGGCCGAGAGCTCCAGGCCCTTGGTCCGGTACAGCTCCAGCAAGGCGACCATGGCCGGCCCGCGATCGCGGCTCTCGCCGTGGACGTGCTCGTAGAGGTTCAGCGATAGCGACCGGGTGCGGTCGAACAGCTGAACATAGGCCTCCTGCAGGTCGTAGAGGTCGCTCGCCATCATGTGGTCGACCAGCTTACCCAGCGAGCGGACGATGGTGGCGGGCACCAGGCCTTCCTCGCGGATCACCGCCATGGCGTCCGGGCCCAGGGCCTTCAGGTCGGCGGAGGGATAGGTGAGCAGGAGCGCAAGGGCGCGATAGGTCAGGGCCATGATCAGAGCTCCATCGGGGTCTTGGCGCGCGAGCGCTTGTTGGGACCGAACAGGCCCACCTCGGTCTCGCCGCCCGAGCAGCCGTTGCCGAAGGTGAAGCCGCATGAGCCACGCAGGTCGTAGGCGTCCTCGACCTCCTCGCGGTGCGTGGTCGGGATCACGAACCGGTCCTCGTAATTGGCGATGGCCATGATCTGGTACATGTCCAGCACCTGGGCCGCGGTCAGGCCGACCTTCTCCGCCAGCTTGTGGTCGATGACGCCCTCGACGGTCTTGGCGCGCATGAAGGCACGCATCGCCAACATGCGTTCCAGGGCCGTGACCACCGGCTCTTCCTTGCCCGCGGTGAGCAGGTTGGCGAGATAGCGGACCGGGATGCGCAGCGACTTCACGTCGGGCATCTCGCCGTCCATCGCCAGTGCGCCGGCCGAGGCCGCCGACTGGATGGGCGACAGCGGGGGCACGTACCAGACCATCGGCAGGGTCCGGTATTCAGGGTGGAGCGGGAAAGCGACCTTCCAGTCCATGGCCATCTTCCAGACCGGACTGCGGCGCGCCGCCTCCAGCCAGGCCTCGGGCACGCCGTCGGCGCGGGCCTGTTCGATCACGTTGGGGTCGTTCGGATCCAGGAAGACATCGAGCTGGGCCTGGTAGAGGTCTTTCTCGTCCGGCGTGGCGGCGGCGGCTTCGATGCGGTCGGCGTCGTAGAGCAGGACGCCGAGGTACCGGATGCGGCCGACACAGGTTTCGGAACAAACCGTCGGCTGGCCCGCCTCGATGCGCGGGAAGCAGAAGGTGCACTTCTCGGACTTACCCGACGACCAGTTGTAATAGATCTTCTTGTAGGGACAGGCAGAGACGCACATGCGCCAGCCCCGGCACTTGTCCTGGTCGATCAGGACGATGCCGTCTTCCTCGCGCTTGTAGATCGCTCCCGACGGGCAGGCGGCCACGCAGGTGGGGTTCAGGCAGTGCTCGCACAGCCTGGGCAGGTACATCATGAAGGTGTTTTCGAAGGCGCCGTAGATCTCGCTCTCGATGCCCTCGAAGTTGTAGTCCTTCGAGCGCTTGGCGAATTCGCCGCCCAGGATTTCCTCCCAGTTGGGGCCCCACTCGATCTTCTCCATCCGCTGGCCGGTAATCTTCGAGCGCGGCCGTGCGGTGGGGAACGCCTTCATTTCGGGCGCGGTCTGCAGGTGGGCGTAGTCGAAGTCGAACGGCTCGTAGTAGTCGTCGATCTCGGGCAGGTCGGGGTTGGCGAAGATCTTGGCCAGGATCCGCCACTTGGGGCCCATGCGCGGCTCGATCTTGCCGTTGGCCTTGCGCCGCCAGCCGCCATTCCAGCGCTTCTGGCTCTCCCAGTTCTTGGGGTAGCCGATGCCGGGCTTGGTCTCGACGTTGTTGAACCAGGCGTATTCGACGCCCTCGCGATTGGTCCAGACGTTCTTGCAGGTTACCGAGCAGGTGTGACACCCGATGCACTTGTCGAGGTTCAGCACCATGCCGATCTGGGCGCGGATCTTCACTGAGCGAAATCCTTCACATTGAGCGCTTCTTCCAGCCAGTCGACCTTCGTCATCTTGCGGACGATGACGAACTCGTCGCGGTTGGAGCCGACGGTGCCGTAGTAGTTGAAGCCGTATGCCAGCTGGGCGTAGCCGCCGATCATGTGGGTCGGCTTGAGCACCGTGCGGGTCACCGAATTGTGGATGCCGCCGAGCTTGCCGGTGATCTGGGATCCCGGCGTGTTCACGATCTTTTCCTGCGCGTGGTACATGAAGGTCGTGCCCTCACGGATGCGCTGGGAGACCACGGCGCGCGCGGTCAGCGCGCCGTTGACGTTGAAGACCTCGATCCAGTCGTTATCGACGATCCCCGCCTTGGCGGCGTCCGTCTCCGACAGCCAGACCACCGGCCCGCCGCGGTTCAGCGTCAGCATCATCAGGTTGTCGGAATAGGTGGAGTGGATTCCCCACTTCTGGTGCGGGGTGATGAAGTTGAGGACGATCTCTGTCTGACCATTGGGCTTGTGGCCCTTCACGTGGGTGGTCTTCAGATCGATGGGCGGGCGATAGACGCAGAGCGCCTCGCCGAAGGCCCGCATCCACAGGTGATCCTGGTAGAGCTGCTGCCGGCCCGTGAGCGTCCGCCAGGGGATCAGCTCATGTACGTTGGTGTAGCCGGCCGTGTAGCAGACGTGCTCGCTCTCGATGCCCGACCAGGTCGGTGAGGAGATGATCTTGCGCGGCTGGGCGACCAGGTCGCGGAAGCGGATCTTCTCGTCCTCCTTCGGCATGGCCAGATGGGCGTGCTCGCGCCCGGTCTGCTTCTCCAGCGCGCCCCAGGCCCGGACGGCTACCTCGCCGTTGGTCTCCGGGGCCAGCATCAGGATGGTCTCGCAGGCGTCGATGTCGGTATCGATGCGGGGCATGCCTTGGGTCTGGCCCTCGTCGAGAACCTCGCCGTTCAGCGCCCGCAGCAGGTCGACCTCGTGGTCGGTCTTCCAGCTGAGGCCCTTGCCGCCGTTGCCGGCCTTGGCCAGCAGCGGCCCGAGCGCCGTGAAGCGTTTGTAGGTGTTGGGATAGTCACGCTCGACGATGGTGATCTGGGGCATGGTCTTGCCCGGGATCGCCTCGCACTCGCCCTTGGACCAGTCGCGCACATCGAACGGCTGGGCCAGTTCGGCGGCGCTGTCGTGCTGGATGGGCGTGAGCACGACGTCGCGCTCGACCCCCAGGACCTCCGGGGCCACCGTGGAGAACTTCTTGGCGATGGCCTTGAAGATCTCCCAGTCCGACTTCGACTCCCACGCCGGGTCCACGGCCGCGCCGAGCGGGTGGATGAAGGGGTGCATGTCGGAGGTGTTGAGGTCGTTCTTCTCGTACCAGGTGGCCGTCGGCAGGACGATGTCGGAATAGACCGCCGTGGTGGACATGCGGAAGTCGAGGGTGACCAGCAGGTCCAGCTTCCCTTCCGGCGCCTCCTCGCGCCAGACGACCTCCTTGGGCTTCTGGCCGCCGGTCTCGCCCAGGTCTTTGCCCTGCACGCCGTTCTGGGCGCCCAGCAGGTGCTTGAGGAAGTACTCGTGGCCCTTGCCTGACGATCCGAGCAGGTTCGAACGCCAGATGAACATGTTGCGGGGCCAGTTGGCCGGATCATCCGGGTCCATGCAGGAGAGCTTCAGGTCGCCGGACTTGAGTTGATTGAGGGTGTAGTCCCTGGCGTCGACACCGGCGGCCTCGGCGGCCTTGGCCACCTCAAGCGGATTGGTCTTCAGAGCGGGCGCGGACGGCAGCCAGCCGAGGCGTTCGGCCTTGGCGTTGAAGTCGATCATGGCGCCGTCCCAAAACGCACCGGTCATCACCCCCAACGTGATGGTGGTGGCCATGCTCTTCAGTGCCGCGGTCGGAATCGTGGCCGGGTTGTTTCCCGCCTTCAAAGCGGCGAATCTCGATCCGATCCAGTCGCTGCGTTACGAGTATTTATTCGG
>JANNVY010000378.1:0-2843 GCA_031408375.1 Pseudomonadota bacterium
GCAGCCCTGCTGGTGCCGGTGTTCGGCATGGCGGCCTCGGCGCTCTTCCTGCACGAGCCCCTGCCCGGCTGGAAACTGATCGCGGCGGCGCTGGTGCTGGCGGGGCTGGCCGTGATCGTGCTTTATCCGCGCATCAAGGCGGCGACAGCAAAGGCGAGAACGGGCTGATGGCGGGACTGAAGGACAAGCGCGGCTTCATCGACCGCGAACGGCTGGACCTCTCCGAGCGCAAGGCCGTGGAATACTGGATGAAGCGCTGGGGCGTGACCAAGGACCAGCTCACCGCCGCCTACCGCAAGGTCGGCTTCATGACCAAGGACATCGCCGCCGAGCTGGGGCGCAGGCGCTAGGGTAATGCCCGCCCTTCCCTTTGGCCCGACGGTGAGAGCCGTGATCGGTTTCCTGGTGGCTCCGATTTCGCTCGGTGTCGTCTTTGCGATCTTCCAGGAACAGGTCGGCATGTCGATCTGGATTCTGCAGTTCGCCGCCATTCTCGGCTATCCGATCGCCGCCTTGGTCGGCGTCCCTGCACACCTCCTCCTGAAGCGGTACGGCCGCACCGGCATCGGCTCTTATCTCTGTGTGTCCCTGGCGCCCGCGGCCGCCCTGATCGGACTGTTCGTCGTCTTGCCCATCGTTTGGGCACATTCGCCGCTGGCTATGGCGCACCTTGCCCAAATCACCTATGCCGTCGCCTTTTCCGCGATCAGCGTGGCGGTGTTCTGGTTCATCGCGCGGCCAGATCTTCCTGACGAGATCGCAGGGCGATCCGACCAAGCCTAAAGGCTCAGCACGCCCCTCGCCGCCGCCACGCCGGTCGCGAAACAGCCCTGCAGCAAGTAGCCGCCCGTGGGCGCTTGCCAGTCCAGCATCTCGCCGGCCACGAAGACCCCGGGCAGGGCCTTCAGCATCAGGTGCTCGTCCACCGCGTCCCAGGTCACCCCGCCGGCGCTTGAGATCGCCCGCTCCAGCCCCTCAGGCCGGTCAGGGTCAGGCGCGCCGCCTTGGCCACCCGCGCCAGCCGCGCCGGTTCGGGCGGCAGAGCGACGCCGCGGGCCTCGCGCATCACGCCGATGGCGACCGGCGACAGCCCCGCCTTGCGCAGCCGGTTGGTGACCGGGTCGCCCAGACGGCCCTTCGTCAGTTTCTCGGCCAGAACCTCGACCGTCTGATCGGGCGCCAGGTCCAGGGTCAGCTCGACCGGCCCGCCCGACTCCAGCACCGCACGCAGGCGGCCGGACAGGGCGTAGATGGCCCCGCCCTCCAGGCCATAACGGGCGATCATGGCCTCGCCGCGCACCGTCTCGCCGTCGAAGCTAATCGCCACGGGCTTGAGCGGTTGGCCGGCGAAGCGGTCGCGGAAAGTGTCGGACCAGGCGACGTTGAAGCCGGCGTTTGCCGGGCGCAGGGGCGCGACTGCGACGGCCCGGTCGATCAGCAACTGGACCCAACCGCCGTCAGACCCCAGCCGCGGCCAGCTGGCCCCGCCCAGCGCCAGAACCACGGCGTCCGGCCGCACCGTCTCGACCACCCCGTCGTCACCCTGAAAGGCCAGCGCACCATCGGCGTCCCAGCCGGTCCAGGTCATGCGGGTGCGGATCGTCACGCCGAGGTCCGACAGCCGGCCCAGCCACGCTCGCAGCAGCGGCGAGGCCTTCATGGCCTTTGGGAACACCCGCCCGCTTGATCCCTTGAAGGTCGCCTGCCCCAACCCCTCGGCCCAGGCCACCAGGGCCTCGGGCGGGAAGTCCTGGACCAGGGCCGCGATCTGTTCGCGCGCCGGGCCATAGCGGGGCAGGAACGCCGCCAGCGCCTCCGAGTGGGTCAGGTTTAACCCACCCCGGCCGGCCATCAGGAACTTGCGCCCCACCGACGGCATCTTCTCGTAGACCGTGACCCCGCAGCCGGCCTGGGCCAGCACCTCGGCCGCCATCAGCCCGGCGGGCCCGCCTCCGATGACGGCGACGGTCTTTGCGGGGGCGGCGGGAGAGGAGGTCATGGGCGTTCCCTATCCCGCGCGCGCGGCCTTGTCGAAAGGCGCAGGTTTCGCCAACTAGGCGCCATGACTCCGTTCAGCGACCTCCTCGCCAGCCTCAAACCCTCGGGCGACGCCTTCACCGTCGAAGTGACCCCCGACTGGATGCAGGGGCGGACCACCTATGGCGGCCTGTCCGGCGCGATCTGTGTCGAGGCGGCCCGGCGCGCGATCCCCGACCTTCCGCGCCTGCGCTCGGCCCAGTTCGCCTTCATCGGTCCCGCCGGAGGGCCGGTGACCGCCACCCCGCGCGTGCTGCGCCAGGGCAAGTCGTCGGTGTTTGTCGGCGTCGACCTTGAGGGCGAGCAGGGGTTGGCGACGCGAGCCATCCTGACCTACGGCGCGGCGCGGCCAACCGCCTACGAACACGCCGACGCGCCGCCGCCTGCGGCCCTGCCGGTCGAGGACGGGAAGCCCTTCTTCCGGTCCGGTGGGCCCAATTTCTCCCAACACTTCGAGGCCCGCATCGCCGACGGCCAGCGCCTGGTCACCCAGGCGCAGCCGGAACTGCTGATCTGGCTTAGGCATCAGGATCCGAACGCCGGCGTCGGCGAGGCCGCGCTGGTGGCGCTGGGCGACGTGGCCCCGCCCGCAGCCATGGCCATGTTCGACGCCTTCGCCCCAGTCAGCTCCATGACCTGGAGCCTGGACCTGGTCGAGGAGCCCGAGCCAGACGCGGACTGGTTCCTGATGTCCAGCCGCGGCGAAGCCGTCGCCGAAGGCTATTCCAGCCAGAACATGGGACTGTGGACCGCCTCGGGGCGGCCGGTGATCCTGTCGCGCCAGACCGTGGCGATCTTCGCCTAAC